>VBHP01000070.1 GCA_005881435.1 Chloroflexota bacterium
CCGGAGCGCATCCACGTCATTCCCGAGGCCGTGGACCCGTCCTTCGCGCCGCCGTCGCGGCAGGAGGCGCTGGCGATCGTCCGCCAGCGCTTCAACGTCGGCGCCCCCTACGTCCTCTACGTCGGTCAGTTTGACCCGCGCAAGAACATGTCGGCGTTGGCGTCGGCCTTCCGCGCGGCCGCGGAGCGCCACCCTGAGCTGCGTCTCGTGGTCGCGGCAGAACTCGGAAAGCTCGCGCCGCTCCTCTGGCACGCATTGGAGTCCGAGCGTGCGCCGCGCGTCGTCACGACCGGATACGTCGATGACGCCACGCTCGCGGCGCTCTACGCCGGAGCGGAAGCGCTGCTCCATCCCGCCCTTCTCGAGGGCTTCGGGTTGACGCCGCTCGAGTCGATGGCCGCCGGAACGCCGGTGGTCGCGTTCGACGCGCCCGGCGTCAGTGAGATCGTCGCCGACGCCGGCCTGCTCGTGCCGCTCAACGACACGGCCGCGTTGGCGGACGCGCTCCTCATGCTGCTGTCGGATCCAGCGAAGCGAGAGCGCCTGGTGCGCATCGGGCAGGATCGCGCGCGCCTGTTCTCCTGGCCCGATGTGGCGGCGCGGACCGCGGCGGTGTATCGAGCCGTCGCATAGCGCCCGATACACTGAATGCTGTTCCGATGGCACGACGCATACCCCTTCCACGACTGTCCCGACGGCAGCGGATGGCTCGCTGGCAGCGCGAGCGCCGACAGCAGTTCGTCTATCTGACGCTGTTCACGGCGCTGCTCGTCTTCGTCATCGGGCTCGTCGGCTGGGCAGCCGCGTCGAGCTACTACGACGCGAATCTCATCCCGGCAGCGAAGGTCGGCGATCGTGCTATTCCCACCCGAGACTTCAACCGCATGTTCGCGTTCGAGAAGACGCGCTTCTTCATCCAGTACGGCCTGCAGCCTGGCTCCGAGAGCGATCCGCAGGTCGCGAGCGCGATCCAGAGCCTGCGCAAGTCCGCCCTGGACGAGCTCCTGGTCGGCGAGACGCTCATGACCGTCGCGCGTGCCGACAACGCCGTGCCGAGCCAGGCCGACATCGACACACAGCTCAATCACGACTTCTCCGAGCTCCACGTTCGGCACATCCTGGTGGCGCCGGACGCCAACGAGAAGGACACCGCCAAAGCCGACGCCGACGCCAAGGCCAAGGCTGAGGACGCCGCCAAGCAGCTGAAGGCCGACCCCAAGAACGATCAGCTGTGGAAGGACCTGGCCGCCAAGGATTCCACAGATACCGGCACGAAGGACCAGGGCGGCGACCTTGGGTGGGTCAGCGTGCAGTCGGGCTTCGTGAAGGAGTTCGAGGACGCGATGTTCGCGCTGAAGGACGGCGAGGTCTCTGATCCAGTGAAGTCGCAGTTTGGCTACCACGTCATCCAGCGCATCGAGACCCGCGGCGTCACGGATACACCGCTGTACTCGAGCCTACGGGCCAGCGGGCTCAATCTCGCCGACCTGCGTCTGGTCTCGCGCTCGGCGCTGCTGCAGAAGACGTACACCGACAAGGCCAAGAACGCACCGATCGCCTCGCCGCAGGACCAGGTGCACCTTGCCGACATCGTCATCAACATCCCCACGCCGACCTCTTCGAACCTGCAGGACTACGCTACGGCGCAGAAGAAGATCACCGACGTTCTCACGGCGCTGAACAATGGTCAGGACTTCGCCGAGGTGGCGAAGGCGAACAGCGAAGACACCGTCACCAAAGACAGCGGCGGCGACATGGGCTGGCTGACGCGGGGAATGCTGCCGAACAAGACCATCGCCGACGACGTGTTCGCGAAAAACGCCGGCGAGCGGAGTGACCAGCACAGCCTCAACACCTCCGGCAACGTCGTGATCTACAAGGTCTTGGAGAAGGCGAGCAAGGACGTCACCGACGACCAGAAGAAGAAGATCCAGGACGGCGCGTACGACCTGTGGTACGCGGATCAGCAGATGCGCCTCAACGTGGTGCCTCTGGTCCCCGGCCTCGAGTTCCCGTGACCGCGACCTCCGATGAGGCCAGGCTCTCCCACTACACCAGCCTCCCGGCGCTGATCGCGAAGCTCCGTGCCCCGGACGGCTGTCCGTGGGACCGCGAGCAGACCCACGCCAGCTTGCGGCCATACCTGCTCGAGGAGGTCTACGAGGCGCTCGACGCCATCGACGACGGCGACCTCGATCGGCTCGGCAGCGAGCTTGGCGATCTGCTGCTGCAGGTGCTCCTGCATGCGCAGATCGCCTCTGAAGCGGGCCGCTTCGACATCGACGAGGTCTCTCGCCGTCTCGCCGACAAGCTCATCCGCCGCCATCCGCACGTCTTTGGCGACGAGAGCTACGCCGGCGCCGACCACATCACCCGCTGGGAGCAGCTGAAGCGCGCCGAGTCCGAATCGCCCCAATCGACGATCGCGGGCGTGCCGGCCTCGCTGCCCGCGCTGTTCATGGCGGAGCGCTTGCTGGAGCGCGCCGCGCGCGTGAAGGTCCGTCCGCCGCTCGATGCGGCCGACGGCGTGGGCGACAAGCTGTTCGCGCTCGTGGATGACGCTCGGCGCAAGGGCATCGATCCGGAACAGGAGCTCCGCGCCGTGAACCGGCGATTCGCGGAGCGGTTCGAGCGCTTTGAAGCGCTGGCCAGGCTGAACGGCAGGGAGCTCGAGACGCTCACGCCGCGGGAAGTAGAGGATCTATGGCAACAGGCACGATGACATCGAAGTTCGTGCGGCCGGATGGTCGCGCATACGGACAGCTGCGCCCGATCCGCATCAAGGTCGGGGTGGCCAAGTTCGCCGAGGGCTCCGCCTACATCGAGTACGGCGATACGCAGGTGCTCTGCACCGCGTCGCTCGAGGAGCGCGTGCCGCGCCACCTCGAAGGCAAAGACCAGGGCTGGGTCACGGCGGAGTACGCCATGCTGCCGCGCGCGACCCCCGAGCGGAACCAGCGCGAATCGATGGCCGGCCGTCCCGGCGGACGCACCTTCGAGATCCAGCGTCTCGTCGGTCGCTCGCTGCGCGCTGCGGTCGACCTGAAATTGATGGGATCGCGCAGCGTGTACGTCGACTGCGACGTGTTGCAGGCAGACGGTGGGACGCGCACGGCCGCGATCACCGGAGGCTGGGTCGCGCTCGCGCACGCGCTGCGACATCTGAGTCCGGCCCCGGTTCGGCGCCACGTCGCAGCGATCTCCGCCGGAATCGTGAAGGGCGAAAGGCTTCTCGACCTGGCCTACGCCGAGGACTCGCAGGCCGACGCCGACATGAACGTCGTCGCCACAGACGGGGGCAGCCTTGTCGAGGTGCAGGGCACCGCGGAGGGACTGGCGTTCACCAAGGCTGATCTCGACGCTCTGCTCGAGATGGCCCTCGGCGGCATCAACAAGCTCGTCGAAGCGCAGAAGGAAGCCATCCGGAAGTTCTGAACCGCCGCGCCGCGCCACGCGTACTAGCGTGACGACGGAGGCGCCAGGCGATGAATGAAACGCAGCGCTACATCATCGGCGAGCACATCGAGGACTACGAGGACGGCCTGATCACGCGCCGCGAGCTGCTGCGCCGCGTGACGCTCATCACCGGCAGCGCGACTGCGGCACTAACTGCCCTGGTGGTGCTCGGTTGCAACCTCGAGCGCCCGGCAGCCGTCGTCACTCCGACCGCGCCGCCGCCCGTGGCCTCGTCGTCACCCCAGGTCGCCTATGCCATTCCGCCCGCAGCCGCGACGACCGACGGCGTGACCGTGCGGCCCGACAACCCGCGGATCCGCATCGAGCCGGCGGACGTCAAGGGACCGGATGGCGCCGCGCTGATCAGCTATCTCGCCCGTCCGAACGGCGGCGGGAACTGGAACGGCATTCTGGTGATCCACGAGAACCGGGGACTGACAGAGCACATCCGCGACGTGATCCGTCGCGTGGCCACGGCGGGCTTCGTCGGCCTCGGCATCGACCTCGTGTCGCGACAGGGCGGCGCCGACAAGCTCACCGACGCCGCCGCGTACCAGGCCGCGCTTGGGAATCGCTCGACGGCCGACATGGTCATGGACGAGCAGGCGGCGATCGCGTCGCTGCTGGCGCAGACCTTCTCCAATGGCAAGATCGGTGTCGTTGGCTTCTGCTTCGGCGGCGGCATGACCTGGAGCGTTCTCGCCGCCGGCACCTCGGTGCAAGCCGCGGCTCCGTTCTACGGACCGATGCCGCAGGACTCGTCGGGCCTGGCCAAGACGAAGGCCGCGGTCTCAGCGGTCTATGCCGAGAAGGACACGCCCATCACCGGCACCAAGGATCAGATGGAAGCGCTGCTCGCGCAGGCGGGAGTGCCGCATCAGCTCACGGTGTATTCCGGCGTCGACCACGCGTTCCACAACGACACCGGCGCGCGATACGACGCGACCCAGGCTCAGAAGGCCTGGATCGCAACGATCGAGTGGTTCGCGAAGTACCTGGCCTGAGGCTCAGCTACCCGCAGGCGAAAGCCACTTGCGATAGGCCTCGAAGTTAAAGTCGCGTCCGAGGAAGTCACGCGCGAGCTCCCGCGCCGGTTTCGTGCCGCCCGGCGCCAAGATCAGATCGCGATAGCGCTTCGCCTGCGTCATGTCCATCAAGCCGTTCGTGAACTTCGTGTGCAGGTCTTTAGCCACAGTTAACGACAGCTGGTATGTGTAGTAAAGTGCAGTATAACCTTCGAGATGTCCGAAGCTCGCTTCGAGATGCGTGCCGGGATCCTGCTTCGTCGGCGAGTACTTCTCCGCCAGGTCGAACACGACCTTCGTCGTGTCGAGTTCCTTTGGATCTTTGTCGTGCAGGTAGAGCGAGATCGACGCCAGCCAGAGCTGCCGCTGCACCAGCACCGCGCGCGCGAAATCACGCGCCTCGCGCATGCGCTTGACCAGCGCCTCCGGGATCGCGGCGCCGGTCTCGATGTGCTTGGCAAAACGGCGCAACACGTCGTAGTCGTAGATCCATTCCTCCAGGAACTGCGACGGCGCCTCGATGAAGTCCCATTCGTTCACTCGCGTGAGTCGCACCCAGGGCACGCGCCCCTCCATGATCACGTGAATGAGATGGCCGAACTCGTGGAAGTACGTCACGACTTCGCTGTGGTTCATCAGCGCGGGCTTGTTCACACTCGGATCGGGGAAATTGCACACCAGGACGCCGTGCGGCTCCTGCTTGCCGCCGACGCCGCGTCGCAGCGTGAAGCATGCCGCGTGCTTGTACTTGCCCTCGCGCGGGAACATGTCGAGCGAGATGCGCCCGCGTGGTTCACCGTCGACGATGACCTCGAACGTCTCGACCGAGGGATGCCAGAGCTCGACCTGGACCGGTCGGAACTCGATGTTGAATAGCTCAGAGTTGAGGTCGAGGATCGCCTGGCGCACGGCGCGATACTCGAAGTACGGACGCATCTCGCGGCTGTCGTAATTGAAACGCTCGCGCTTGACCTTCTCGACGTAATACGAAAGGTCCCATGAGCCGAGATCGTTCGCGGTCGTGTCGTCCGCGCGCCTCGCCGCGATCAGGTCGACCATTTCTGCCTTCGAGCCGGCGCGGGTCGCGTCGTACGCCTTCTCCACGAACTCCCAGGCCGCTTTCGCCGAACCGGTCATCTTGTCCTCGGTCGCGTAGTCGGCCCAGTTCTTGTATCCGAGAAGACCGGCGAGCTGGTGGCG
This sequence comes from Chloroflexota bacterium, assembly GCA_005881435.1. GTDB lineage: Bacteria > Chloroflexota > Limnocylindria > P2-11E > CF-107 > CF-107. Next base: position 5,682 of record VBHP01000070.1, read on the forward strand.
TTTCGCCAGCATCTGCTTCAGCAGCTCGAGGTTGCGCGGCACGCACCGATTCAGGTTCACGAAGCTCAGCTGCCGCCGTGCCCGCCCGCTCTTGGCGTAGGCCTGGAATGGAATCAGGTCGGGATAGTTCGTGGTCACGCGGATCTTGCCGTCGGGACCGGGCTGATGCGCCTGCACGTAGTCCGCGGGAAGGCCGGCGAGCTCGCTGACGTCCGTGAGCTCGATCGCGCCGACGTCGTTGCGGTAATTGCGGGCGAACTCCTGCTCGATGAGGACCAGCTCCTCACGGATCGCGCGCACGCGTTCGCGTGTCGCCTCGTCGAGCTCGACGCCGGAGCGCTTCATGTCCTGTCGCGTCAGCGTGAGCGCGCGCAGGGCCGTCGGATCGAGGTCTCGAGCGTTGATCGCACCAAGTGCGTCGTAGATCGGGCGGCTTTGCGCCAGGTTTGTCCCGAACTTCTCCGCATCCTGCGCCAGGCGCTCGGCGGCCTCGCGAACGCCGAGCTCCGGATGCACCTCGGACAGCAGCGAGGACTCGCTGCCGATGTTGGCGAGCTCGAGCATGAGCTCGTTCAATGGCTCGAGGACTGTGTCCTTGTTGAATGGCGGTTGCGCTCGTTCGAGTCGCCGCTGGATCTCGGCGGCGCGCTCCAGGCGCGCGCGGTTACGTGCGACGAGGTCGTCGACGGCGGGTGGAATCGCGGTCGTCATCTAGGAAGCTCCCCTTACAAGATGGTCGTGCCATCGTAGCGTGATGCCCGATCTGCTCGTCGCGACCACGAACACAGGAAAGATGGGCGAATACGACGCGCTGCTCAGCGGTCTGTCCGCGCGCCTACGTTCGCTCGCCGATCTCGAGCACGCTCCGCCCGAACCGCCCGAGGATGCAGACAGCTTCGCCGAGAACGCGATCGTGAAGGCCCGCGAGTACGCGCACGCCACCGGCCTGCCGACTGTCGCGGACGATTCCGGCCTCGAAGTCACGGCACTCGAGGGCGCGCCCGGAGTTCGGACCAAACGCTTCTTCGGAGACGGCGTGTCGGATGCCGAGCGCAATCGCCTTCTGCTCGAGCTGCTGCTGACCGCGCCCGATCGCAGCGCGCGCTTCGTCTGCGTGATCGCGCTGGCGTGGCCCGACGGCCGCGTCGAGACCTTCGAAGGAATCTGCCCGGGGCGGATCGCCGCCGCCCCGGCGGGCGCGAACGGGTTCGGTTACGACCCAGTCTTCATCGCCGACGGCTATGACCGCACCATGGCGGAGCTGCCAAGTGAGGTGAAGAACAAGATCTCGCATCGCGGCCGCGCCGCCGCGAAGCTCCGCACGCGACTGGCGTCGCTACTCTGACCGTAGCCCTGCCGCGTCAGCATCAGAGACAGGGCTTTCACGGGAAGGGAGTCTCCGATTGTTCGCTGCCTGGGGACGCGTCGTCTACCGGCGACGCTGGCTGGTGCTGCTCTTTTCCGCGGTGCTGCTGGCGATCTCGGGCGTCGCGCTGGCCCAAGGCGGAAAGCTGAGCGGACAGGGTTCGATCAGCTCGTCCGAGTCCGGCCGGGCGATCACGCTCATCCGCGACGAGATCCCGCCGGCGACCTCGAGCGGTGGAAGCTCGCTCACCATCGTCTTCAGCGGGCGCGACGGCCTGCGGGTCGACGACGCCCGCTTCCGCGACGCCATGCTCGCAGCGCTCCAGCCGCTCCAAGCCGATGCGCGTGTCGACTCGATCCGCACGCCGTACGACCTGACCGGGACGCAGGCGGCGTCGCTCACGTCCCGCGATGGCACGCGGGCGCTGGCGACGGTGTCGCTCAAGGACGAGCTTCGTGTGGCCGAGGAGTACTACCCGGAGCTGCGCGCACTGGTGCAGTCGGACACGCTGGATATCGCCTTCACCGGCAGCATGCCGATCAACCGCGACTTCGATCGCATCCTCGACGCCGACCTCCAGCGCGCCGAATACGTGTCACTGCCCCTGGCGCTGTTGCTCCTGCTCTTCGTGTTCGGGGCCGTGGTCGCGGCGCTGCTGCCACTCGGCGTCGGCGTGCTGGCGATCGTCGGTGGGCTTGGTGGCGTCTTCCTGCTGTCTCGCGTCACCGACGTCTCGCAGTACGCGCTCAACATCGTCACCCTCGTCGGGCTCGGCGTCGCGATCGACTACTCGCTCTTCATCACCAGCCGGTTCCGCGAGGAGCTGCGCCGAGGCGTCGGCACGGAGGAGGCGCTGTCGCGCTCGCTCGCGACCGCCGGTCGCGCGATCGCGTTCTCCGGCCTGACGGTCGCGATCGGACTGGCAGGGATGCTCTTCTACCAGGGCACGTTCCTGGCCTCGCTCGGGCTGGCCGGCGCGATCGTCGTCGCGATCGCGGTGCTGTACGGGCTCACGTTCCTGCCGGCCGTGCTCGCGTTGCTCGGCCCGCGAGTCGAGGCGCTGCGGCTGCCGCTGGTCGGCCGCGGCCGCGGCGGCTTCTGGCATCGCGTCGCGACAGCGGTGATGCGACATCCGGTCCTAGTGCTCGTCCCGACGGTGACGTTCGTGCTGCTGGCGGGCTCACCGTTCCTGCACCTGCGACTGGCGAACGCGGACGTCTCCGCGCTGCCACCGTCGGCCGAATCGCGCCGCGGCTACGACATCCTGGTCAGCGAATTTCCAGGCCAGAACCAAGCCTCGATGACGGTAGTGGCACATTTCCGCGACGGTCCGCCGCTCGCGGCCGCGCACGTACCCGATCTGTACCAGGCAAGCCGCAGCATCGCGGCGATCCCGGGCGTGCTTCGCGTCTTTGGCGCACTCGATGTCGATCCGTCCTTCGACCTGTCTCGGTACCAGGCGCTGTATGCGCAACCGATCGACGCGCTTCCGCCGACGATCCAGCCGTTCGTCAAAGTCACGACCGGTGAGCACGTCGTCGTCTTCACCGCGATGACGAATCTGGCCGCCTCCAGCGACGGAGCGCGTGAGGTCGTGCGCTCGATCCGCGCGCTGCCAGATCCCGCCGGTGGCGAGCTGCTCGTGACCGGCCAGACCGCGTTCGACCTCGACACCATCGATTTCGTCATCGACCGCACCCCGTTGGCGCTCGCGTTCATCGTGCTGACCACCTACATCGTCCTGTTCCTGCTGCTCGGATCGGTGCTGCTGCCGGTGAAGGCGGTGCTGATGAACCTGCTATCGATCTCGGCCTCATTCGGCGCGCTGGTGTGGATCTTCGAGGACGGTCATCTCGCCACTCAGCTCGGCTTCACGCCGCAGTCGCTCGATCCGACGATCCCGGTGATCCTGTTCTGCATCGTCTTCGGGCTGTCCATGGACTACGAGGTGTTTCTGCTCAGCCGGATGCAGGAGGAGTGGCGGCGGACGCGCGACAACCAGCACGCGGTCGCCGAGGGACTCGAGCGCAGCGGTCGTCTGGTGACCGGTGCGGCGGCGATCATGCTCGGCGTGTTCAGCGCGTTCGCGCTCGCCGACGTCGTGATCATCAAGTCCATCGGTCTGGGAATGGCGATCGCGGTTGCGATCGACGCCACGGTCGTGCGCGCGCTCATCGTCCCGGCGGCGATGCGACTGCTCGGATCGCTCAACTGGTGGGCGCCGGGGCCGCTGGCGCGGCTCTACCGGCGCGTCGGACTGGCCGAGGCTACGACGCCGGTTGCCGATCCGGCCGACTGAGCTCGGCTCTCGCGACCTCGGCAATCTCGCGGCACGTCGCGAACCACACGTGGTCGTGTCGCTTGGCGAAGGCGATGAGCTCGGCCAGCGCGCGCATGCGAGAAGGCCGTCCGGTGAGCTGGGGATGCATGGTCATGACGTACGGCAGACCGCCCAGCTCGTACAGGCCCTCGAACTCTTCCTTCCAGATCTCGAGCGCGTGTGATGCCGGTTGGATTGGACGTTGATTGCGCCCGAGCCCGAAGAGGAAGAAGGGCGCGTCGTCGAGGATCCAGTGCACCGGTAGCTCGACGAGGTCGGTGTTCGGGTGGAGGTAGCACGCCAGCCGATCCATGAAGTTCGAGCTGTACGCGAAGCCTTCCCGTTTCAGAAGCTCGAGCGTCTTCTCGGTGAAGTCCCACGACGGCGAGCGGAATCCGATCGGTCGAGCCGCCAGACGCGTCAGCGATTCGATCGCGCGCATGAACGAGCGCTCCTCGCCGGCGGGATCGTCGGGGTCCGCGCGGACGTGCTCGTAGCCATGATGGCCGACCTCGTGGCCGGCGCGATGGATCGCGCGCACGGTGTCGGGGTGGTTGTCGGCGTCGAGACCGGGAACGAAGAAGGTCGCTGGCAGGCGCTCGTGGTGGAGCAGGTCGAGGATCGCCGGAACGCCAACGTTTGGCGAGTACGTTCCCTGCGAGAGCACGCCCGGACGGCGCGCATTCGCCGAGTCCCAGCCGAGCCAGGTGCTCTCGGCGTCGACATCAAAGGTGAGCGCTACAGCGATGCGCGCGCCGTTCGGCCAGGCGATCTTCATCCCTCGGTGCACGCTAGCGGGCGCGTACAGTCGTCGCGTGAGCGAGTCCTGGCCCGAGCTCCCGCGGGACGCATGGCGGGAGACGCGGGACACGCTCCATCTCTGGGCGCAGATCGTCGGCAAGATCCGCCTCGCGCTCGCGCCGCTCGAGCCGGAGTGGGCGCACGTGCCCCTGTACGTTTCCGCGCGCGGCCTCACGACCTCAGCGATCCCATGGGGCGAGCTGACGTTCGAGATGGCGTTCGACCTCGTGGGACATGCGCTGCGCATCGACGTGAGCGACGGGCGCGGTACGGCGATCGCCCTCGCACCCCGCAGCGTCGCGGCGTTCTATGCCGAGACGATGTCGGCGCTGCGTGCCCTCGGCATCACGGTCGAGATCGATCCGCGGCCGCAGGAGATCGACGGCGCGATGCCGTTCGATCTGGACGAGGGGCACGCCTCGTATGACGCGCGGTGGGCCCGCCGGTATTTCGACGTTCTGTCGCGCGTCGACGCGGTCATGAAGGAGCACCGGGGCCGCTTCTTCGGGCGAACGACGCCGGTGCAGCTCTTCTGGGGAACCTTCGATCTCGCGCTGACGCGCTTCTCCGGAAACGAGGTCGCACCGCCGCGCAGCCTCGGGCTCCTCCGGCGGGTCGCCGCCGACGCCGAACAGATCGAGGCCGGTTTCTGGCCGGGGGACGAGCGCTTTACCGAGCCGGCCTTCTATGCGTTCGCGTACCCGCACCCGCCCGGTCTCGAGCAGGTCCGCGTCGCGCCGGAGTCGGCATTTTGGAGCGCCGAGATGGGCGAGTTCATCTTGCGCTACGACGATGCGCGCGCGGCGGCATCGCCGCGCGAAGCGATCCTTGAATTCTTGGAGAGCACCTATCTCGCATGCGCGACCGCGGGTGGCTGGGATATCGCAGGGCTCGCGTACCCGCGCCCGGGCGTGCAGCTACGTAGCGAGCAGTCGATCCGCTAATTCCTGCGCGGCGTTCGACGCAAGGCCGTGCCGAACATATGTTCTATGAAGAAGTGTGGTCACTCCGGTGTGGTCAAGCCGTTCGATGAGTTCCATCGACGTGGGGAAAACGGCCGTCAGCTGTGGTGCAAAGCATG
>VBHP01000089.1:0-33088 GCA_005881435.1 Chloroflexota bacterium
GCGGGCCGGAAGTGCCAGGGACTCGGCGATCGCGCCGAGCGGGATCAGCTCGCGACCGACCTTGACCAGCGCCGGCTGGGAGCCGAGCGACGAGTTGGCATAGACGAGCTCGAGCGCGGCGCGCTGGTACTCGCCGGCCTTGAGCAGGAACTCCACGAATCGGGCGTACTCCTCGGCGGCGGCATTGAGATCGCCGTTGTTAGCCAGCGCCGCGGCGAGGTTGCGGTGCGCCCGCAGGTGCGTCGGCGCGATGCCTACCGCGGCCCAGAGCAGTGCGAGTGACGCGATCCGGTTGCCACCCTTCGTCAGGGTGGCCGCGCCGTCGCAGAGCGCGGTAACCTCGAGCTCGCGCTGATTCATGCCTACCACCCACCCACCAAGTCCCGGCGGTACCGGGACGTTCTACCCCGGTACTAACGGCTTGGGTCCCCCGTACGCAAGGGCGGATACGGCTCTGGTACTGCCGCCGTCCATCCGCCGCGGTGGTCGTGCGCCCAGGCGGCAACCGCCAGCAGGGCGGCGTCGCCATCGGCCTTCCCGACCACCTGCAGGCCCAGCGGCAGGCCGTGGGGGCCGAATCCTGTCGGAACGGATGCAGCGGGCACGCCGAGGAAAGTCCAGCGGCTGCAGAACCGCGGATCTCCGGTGGTGTCCTTTGGTGGGGCCTCGCCGCCGGCGGGCAAGGTCAGGATCGCGTCATACCCCGCGGCCCACGTCGCGTACGCCTTCGCCAGCGCGCGCTTTTGTGCCAGAGCTTCGCGGTACCGCTCCTCGGGGATCGACCGTCCTTCCGCGATCAGCGCTTTGATCTCGCTGCTCGCGCGAGACGGATCCCGGTCGACGATCGGCCCGACTGCGCGCGCTCCTTCGAAAGCCATGACCACGCGCAGGAGCGCCACCGCTTCGTCGAGTTCCTCGAGCGGCTCCGGCATCTCCACCTCGGCGCCGGCTTCGGCGAGCGCCTCGCAGTCGTCGTCGAAGCGCTCGCGCGCGTATTCGTCGGCGCGTTCCCAATCGCCGGTGCGCACGATCGCGAACCGGGGCACGCCGGGTCGCGGCGCTTCCCACTTCGCCGGATCGTCGCCGGCGATGACCGCGGCGATGCGTCCCGCGCTTGCGACGTCGTTCGCGAATGTGCCGATGGTGTCCAGCGATTTCGCGAACTCCATCACGCCGTCGATCGGAATTCGTCCGTGTGTCGGCTTGAAGCCAACCACGCCGCAGAACGCGGCCGGCCGGATCACGGACCCATTCGTCTGACTGCCGATCGCGCCGGTCGCTTCGAGCGCAGGCGACGCGAGTGCCGCGGCGGAGCCCATCGATGAGCCGCCCGGCGTGCGTGAGGGATCGAATGGATTGACCGTCGGCCCGGGGTGGTAGTAGGCGAACTCCGAGGTCACGGTCTTGCCAATCACGATCGCGCCGCCGCGCTCGAGCCGCTGCACCAGCGTCGCCGACTGTTGTGGCACGCGACCCGCGAAGAGCGGCGAGCCGCACTCTGTTGGGATGCCCGCGGTATCGATGATGTCCTTCACACCGACGACCAATCCGTACAGCGGGCCATGCTGCGTTCGCGCGTCCTCTGCGCGGGCGAGGCGTCGGGCGCGGTCGGCGTCGAGCCAGGCGAACGCGTGCAGCCACGGCTCGAACTTCTCCGCGCGCGCGAGACATGCGTCGACGACCTCGCTCACGCGGAACGGCGCCGGCTGCGCGGCGGTCAGGCGCGTCCCTCCTTCTCGTACGGGACGCCGTCCGCGGCCGGAGGGATCGAACGGCCGACGACCCCGGCGAGGATGACGATCGTCACCAGGTATGGCAGCGCGGCGTACCAGAAGGTCGGGATCGACTTCAGGATCTGACCGAGGTCGCCCTCCGGCACGCGGATGTTCACCACGACGCCGAGCGCGGTTGCGGTGCCGAACATGAGCGCCCCCAGGAATGCCCCAACCGGAGTCCAGCGGCCGAAGATCATTGCGGCGAGCGCAATGAAGCCGCGGCCGCCGGTCATGCCGTTCTGGAACGATCCCGTCGACTCCAGCGTGAGATACGCGCCGGCGAGACCGGCGAAGGCGCAGCCGAGCACGACGTTGAGGTAGCGCTGTTTGAAGACGTCGATGCCCAGGGTGTCCGCCGCCTTTGGATGCTCTCCGACGGCCCGCGTGCGAAGGCCCCAGCGCGAGCGGAACAGCAGCAGCTGGATGGCGATGACGAAGAACACGACGCTCATGGCGATCGGGCCCTGCTCGAAGAACATGCGGATGATCGGACCGACGGCCGGCAGGCCGATGACCTCCGGCGGGAGATGCAGCACGCCGAGGACGCCCGCGCCGCCGCGTCCCGAGGGCGTGATGATCAGGCGGTTGAGATATCCGGTGATGCCGAACGCGGCGATGTTCATCATCGTGCCGGCGATGATCTGATCCGCGCGTACCGTCACGGTCAGCCAGGCGTGCAGCAGGCCGAGCACCGCGCCGGTGAGGACGGCGGTGGCGATGCCGAGCGCGAGTGACGGACCAGCGCCGATCGTGTCGTGCAACGCGAAGCCGGCGAGGTAGCCGTTGAACGCGGACCACAGCATGATGCCCTCGATGCCGATGTTCACCACGCCGGCGCGCTCGTTGATCACGCCGCACAGTGCGCCGAGCGCAAGCGGCGTCGCCAGGCCGAGGATGATCGGCAGCAGGTCCGGCAGGACGGTGAAGAGGTAGACGACGAAGTCGACGACGATCATCGCGCCACCTGCTCGCCCCACGTCCGCGTGACCGTCGCGATCTCTTCAGGCACGGCGCGCGCGGCACGGATGCGGAAGACGCGGCGCACGATGAGCTCCGCGGCGAGGAACAGGATCACCAGCGCTTCGATGATGTCGATGACCTCCACCGGAACGCTGGTGGTGATCTGCATCAGCGGCGCCCCGGCGCGGAAGGCGCCGAAGAGCAGCGCCGCGAAGAGGATGCCGATCGGATTGGAGCGGCCGAGGAGCGCGACGGCGATGGAGTCGAAGCCGACGTTCGCGCTGATGCCGGAGGCATAGAAGCCGATCACACCGAGCATCTGCACCGCGCCGGCCATGCCCGCGAGCAGGCCGGAGAGCGCCATGGTGAAGGTGATCACGAGCAGCGGACTCATGCCCGCGTAGCGCGCCGCGTTCGGGTTCGCGCCGACGGTGCGGATCTGGAAGCCGACCGTCGTGCGCTCGAGCAGCCAGCGGATTACGAAGATGGCCAGGAACGCGATCGGCACGCCGATGTGCAGGTTGCGACCGAGCAGGATCGGCAGCGCCGAGTTGCCGAGGTCGCCGGTCCGAGGAAAGGAGAAGCCCGGCGCGCGCACGAGGTCGGTCACGCCCCAGGTGAGCAGGAACCCGATGGCGTTGTTCAGCATGATCGTGGTCACGACCTCGTGAGCGCCGGTGCGCGCCTTGAGGAATCCGGGGATGAAGCCAAGCGCCGCGCCGGCGAGGGCGCCCGCGACGAACGCCGTCGGGACGGCGACGATCCCGGTCGAAGTCGCGAGCGACGCGCCGACGACCGCAGCGGCAAACGCGCCGGCGAGGAACTGCCCAGCCACGCCGATATTGAACAGTCCGGCCTTGAAGCCAAGGCCGACCGCGAGACCGCCGAGCATCAGCGGCGCGGCCGCGACCAGCGTGTTCCCGATCGCGGTGGTGCTGCCGAACGCACCGACGAACAGCTGTAGGTACGCACCGACCGGCAGCAACGGCTGGAAGCCATTCCCGGTGAAGGCGCTCGAGGCGATCACCACGACGCCGGCAACGACGAGCGCAAGCGCCGTCGACAGGACGGGGATCGAGGCGGTGCGCCACGCGGCCGAGAGGCGGCGCGCGATCCGCTGCCTCACGCCGCTGCGGCCCCCCCCTTCGCCATCAGCAGACCGATGCGGTCGCGCTCGGCCACGGCCGCGTCGAAGATCGCGACGATGTGACCGCGGAACATGACCGCGATGCGGTCCGAGAGCTCGAGCACCTCGTCGAGGTCGGCCGAGGTCAGCAGGATCGCCGTCCCGGCGTCGCGCTTCTCGATCGCGCGGCGGTGGATGAACTCGATGCTGCCGACATCGAGCCCGCGGGTCGGTTGGTCCAGGATGACGAGCCGGTTCGCGCCGCGGAACTCGCGCGCGACGATGATCTTCTGCTGATTGCCGCCGGAGAGCGTCGCGGCACGCACGTCGCGTGATGGCGTGCGGATGTCGAATTCCTTGATCAGGCGCTCGGACCACTCGTCGATTGCGGCGTCGTTCCGCAGTAGGTTCAGCGGTCCGGTCGCGAACGGCGGCTCGTCGAAGGACGTCAGGACGAGGTTGTCCTCGACCGGGTAGGGGAGCACCAGCCCGAAGCGCTGGCGGTCGCCGGGGACGTGGGCGACGCCGAGGTCGCGAATGCGTCGCGTCGGTGCGCCGGTGATCTCCGCGCCGCCCAGCAGCACTTTGCCGCCCGCCGGACGCCGGAGGCCGACGAGCGCGTCGACAAGCTCGTCCTGTCCGTTCCCGGCGACGCCGGCGATGCCGAGGATCTCACCGGCGCGCACCTCGAGGTCCACGCCGCGCACCGCTTCGTGCCCTCGATCGTCCTTGACCCGCAGCCCCTCGGTCTTGAGGACGACGTCGCCGGGGTGCGATTTGCCGCGGTCGACCCGCAGCAAGACCTCGCGTCCGACCATCATCACGGCGAGGTCTACGTCGCTTGTCTCCGACGGCCGTCGCGTGCCCACGACCTTGCCGCGGCGGATGACGGTGATCCGATCCGCGATCGCCAGCACCTCCTCGAGCTTGTGGCTGATGAACACGATCGCGGCCCCGTCGGCCTGCAGGCGCCGCAGCACGGTGAAGACCTCGACCGTTTCCTGCGGGGTCAACACCGCCGTCGGCTCGTCGAGGACCAGGATCCGCGCCCCGCGGTAGATCGCCTTCAGGATCTCGACGCGCTGCTGCTGTCCCACCGGCAGCTGCTCGATGCGCACGTCGGGGTCGACATCGAACCCGAGCTGCGTGGCGAGCTCGCGGATGCGCCGTGCAGCCTGCGGGAGGTCGAGGAAGGGCCCGCGCAGCAGCTCTTGACCAAGGATCACGTTCTCCGCGACGGTGAGGACCGGCACGAGCATGAAGTGCTGATGGACCATGCCGATGCCTTGCGCGATCGCGTTCGAGGGATCGCGAATGGTGACGGGAGTGCCGTCGACCAGGACCTCGCCCGTGTCCGGCGACACCAGCCCGTAGAGGATGTTCATCAGCGTGGTCTTGCCGGCGCCGTTCTCACCGAGGAGGGCGTGGATCTCGCCAGCGCGCACGTCGAAGGTGATGTCGTCGTTGGCGAGCACGCCGGGGAAGCGCTTCGTGATGCCGCGCATCTCCAGCGCGGGCGGGCGTTCGTTCATGGATCGAGCGAAGAGTAGGCGGGCCGGCTAGTGCCGGCCCGCCCTTTTGATCTCTTGGTTCACTTCAACGGGTCGAGCGTTCCCGCCTTCATGTCCGCGATTGCCTTGTCGATCTTCGCCTGGAGGCCGGCGGGCGGCGTGATGTTGCGGATCGGCGAGACGCCGATACCGCCGTTGGTCGCGTCGTTGACGAAGTTGCCTCCCTGGGCGCCCTTGTCCTTCCAGCGCTTCAAAGCGTCGCGGACGGCGTTCTGGAGATGCTTCTCGGCGCTGGTGACGATGCAATTCTTCGCGTCCGGAAGCGAGTTGTACTGGTCCACGTCCACGCCGATGCCCCAGATCTTTGCGGTGCACGCGGCGCGAAGCGCCCCGGCGCCGGTCAGGCCGGCGACCTGGAAGATCACGTCCGCGCCGTTGTTGATCATGGTCTGCGCCGAGGCCTGGCCCTTGTCCGGCGCGTTGAAGTCCTCGACGTAATTCACCGCGACCTGGATGCTGGAGTTCTCCTTCTTCGCGGCGTTCTGGTAGCCCTTGATGTAGTTCACCACCGGCGGGACATCGGATCGGCCGCCGACCGCGCCGATCTTGTTCGTCTTGGTAATGTTCGCGGCGACGATGCCGGCGAGGTAGCCGGCCTGCGCTTCGACGAAGATGAGGCCCTGATAGTTCTTCGGCGCCGGATCGGCGACGAACTGGTCCACGCCGAAGAACTGGATGTTCGGGTTGGCCTGCGCCTTCTTCAGCGTGTCGGTGCCGATGAGGAACCCGATCGTCACGATGACGTCGTACTTCTGATCGATGAATTGCTGGATGTTCGCGGCGTAGTCGGCAGTGTCCTTGGTGACGATCACCTGCGGCGCGGGTGCTCCGATGGCCTTGGCGCCATCCTGCGCTCCCAACCACGAGTATTCATTGAACGACTTGTCCTCGAGCTGACCGATGTCGGTGACGACGCCGATCTTCGCACCGCTGCTGGTCCCGGGTATCACGCCGCACGATGCGGCGACGAGCACGACGAAAGCGAAGATCACCGCTGCGCGTTTGGCCATCATTCCCCTCCATTTGCCCCGGCACGCAATGTGTCGGCGGGATTGTAGTGAGACCGGCAGCCTTGCGCGCCGGCCCTAGGCGCGGAGAACGTTCCAGACGACGTACGCCAGGAACAACAGATAGAAAGCTCCGCCTGCGACGAGGCTCGACAGCGGCAGCGAGTCGTCTTTTGCGCGGAGCCGCAACTGCAGATAGATGATCGCGCCCGAGATCAGTGCGAACACGGCCGCCAGGGTGCCGTAGCTCCCCAGCTGCCACGGCGTCAGGAGCACCCCGATGGTCACCGGGATGGTGGACTGGAACACCATCGCGCCGGCGACGTTGCCGAGGGCGATGACGTCCTTCCCCTCCCGTGTCCAGATCAAGCTGTTGGCAGCTTCGGGCAGCTCGGTCGCGAGTGGCGCGAGGATCAGCGACACCAGCAGCGCGTTCAAGCCCATCGCCGTGGAGAACCCATCGACCCAGCCGGCGAAGATCCGAGCGCCGATGAGGATGCCGCCGAAAGCGATCAGCGTCTGCGCCACGATCAAGAGCAGCGGCGGGTCGTTCGGAATGAGGCTCGCGCCAAGACGCCGCAGGTACGTCGCGAAGGTCAGGTTCTCAAAAGCCTCCAGCTCCTCGAGCTCCTCCTCGATGTCGCGCCTGGACCGCGCGCTCGAGCGCAGCACCAGAAATAGGTAGAGCGCGTAGGCCGGCAGGAACAGCCACCCGAGCACGCCCTTCAAGAAGTGCAGCCCCGGGGGCAGGAAGGCGATCGCGAGCGCGAGCGTGTAACAGATCAGGAAGAAGGACAGATCGCGCCGAGCGTGCGGCGCGTCGACCGCAAGAGTGCTGCGGCCGCGACGGCGGCGCAGCAGGAACGCCGTCAAGCCGATGAGGAGCATGACCAGCGTGGCGAGCATGAACGGCGCGCCCAGGATCGCCCCGACGCCGATCTCATCGGCCGCCGCGCTGTTGGTGAAGACGATCGCGACGATCGGGATCAGCGTCTCGGGCGTCGCCGTGCCAAGCGCGGCGAGGATGCTGCCGGTCGCGCCCTGCGACAGCCGGAGCTTGATGCCAAGCCACTCGATGCCGTTGGTGAAGACTTCCGCGCCGACGAGGATCAGTGCGAAGGCGAGGATCAGCTCCACCGGCGTGACAGCATATGGAAAAGGTATCGGCACACGGGTTGCATCGGGTGGTGGCACCCGTCCTGCCCGAGTGCGAGAATGCCGGGAGGGGGAGCGAAAGAGCTCATTAGGGAGGGCGCGCGCAACATGGCGAAGCAGCTCACCAGAGAAGCCTCACTCCTCCGTAAGGGTGCCGCGCCCACGAGCGCGTGGGCCTTCCTGAACGGCGAATTCGTTCCCATCGCCGACGCCAAGATCAGCGTCATGACGCATGCCTTCAACTACGGCACCGGCATCTTCGAAGGTATCCGCGCCTACTGGAATCCGCAGCACGAACAGCTTTACGTGCTGCACCTCCACGACCATTTCGAGCGCTTCCGCCAGTCCGCTCGGATCATGCGGATCACGCTGCCGTACAGCGTCGATCAGCTCTGCGACGTCACGCTCGAGGTGCTCCGGCGATCCAGCTATCACGAGGACTCGTACGTGCGCCCGATCGCGTACAAGGCGAGTCCGCTGATCGGCGTGCGGCTACACGACCTCGAGGACGGGTTGACCATCTTCGCCGTGCCACAGGGCAAGTACATCGAGACCGAGCGAGGGATCAGCTGCTGCGTCTCGTCCTGGAGACGGACCGACGACAACGCGATCCCGGCGCGCGGCAAGATCACCGGCTCGTATGTCAATGCCGCTCTGGCCAAGAGTGATGCGCACGAGGCCGGGTACGAGGAGGCCATCGTCCTGGACCAGCAGGGCCACGTCTCGGAGGGCAGCGCGATGAACCTCTTCCTCGCGCGTAACGGCGTGCTGGTGACGCCACCGATCACGGACAACATCCTCGAGGGCATCACCCGCCGCTCGCTCATCCAGATGGCCCGAGACGAGCTGCGGGTCGAAGTGGTCGAGCGGACGATCGACCGTACCGAGCTGTACGTCGCCGACGAGATCTTCCTCTGCGGCACCGGGGCGCAGATCTCTCCCGTCGCGGAGATCGATCACCGCACGATCGGCGACGGCAAAGTCGGCGGGCTGACGCAGCAACTCTCCCGTCTGTATTTCGCGGCGGTGCGCGGCGAGTCGCCCAAGTACCGCGACTGGCTCACGCCGGTATACGGGCGGGCGAAGGCCGCCGCCTAAGGCCCGGTCGCGACCCCTCTGAAGTCGTCGCCGAGGATGGCCACGACGTCGGCGTCGCTGTCCCCGCCGCCCTGTGTCGATACGGTTGTGCCGAGGGCGCGCGCGAGCTGCTCTGCGGTGTAGCGCTTGTCTGGATTGCGCAGGATCACGGTCGTGCGCGCCTGCGCCTGGGCCGCCGTGACCCGTGCGATGGAGTAGTGACGGCGTTCGAGGTCGCCACGCAGCTCGTCGGCAGTGGATGACCGCGCCGACGGCGCACGGATCTCGACCATCGCGCTCTCGGCCCGCACCTGCGGGTCGTAGAAGACCTGCGCCACGAGCGCGTCGACGGCGGCGCGGATCGGGATCAGGTAGTAGCCGTTGGGCGAATTGTCCTCGCGCAGCTGACCCTCCTCCCCGCCGCTGGCAGGCTTGAGCACCTGGCGATCGATGTCCTTGTTGTCGATCGACAGACCGAGACGCACCAGCGGAAGCGCGCTGCTTGGATCGAGGTCCGTGCGCACGGCGCCGGAGAGTTCGTCCACGAGCGTCGGCAGCTGCAGCAAGGTGGAGCGTTCGGAGATGCGGCGCTTCAGCGCCGAAATGACGCGCTGCTGCCGATCGGCCCGGCTGAAGTCGTTGGTGTCGTGGCGCGAGCGCGAGTACCGCAGCGCCACCTCGCCGTCCATCAACTGAGGGCCGGCACGGATGTCGAGACGCGTGACGCCGAAGTCTTCCGTCGGGTAGTCCTCGTCGCGCACGGGCAGGGGCGCGTCGATATCGACGCCGTCGACCGCTTCGATGATGCGACGGAAGCCGATGAAGTCGACGAGCGCATAGGACTGGATGGGCACGCCGAGGAATTGCGACACCGTCTTGCGCGCCAGGTCCGCGCCGCCGATGGCGTAAGCCGCGTTGATCTTGTCCTGGCCGTGGCCCGGTATGGACACGAGCGTGTCGCGCGGTACCGATAGCATGCCGGCGGCGTGGTTCAGCGGATCGACCGTGAGCACGATGATCGTGTCCGTGTTCTCGGTTTGCGTCCCGCTGCCCTGACGCGTGTCGACGCCCAGCAGCAGCACATTCAGCCGATCCGTGCCGCTCCATGCCGGTCCGCTCGAGCCGCCCGATTGCTGGAACGGCTCGAATACCTTCGCTGTCAGTGAGGCCCACGCCGTCGCCTGGCGGAACAGCGTCACGTACAGCACCGCGAGGACAGCGAACGATCCAGCCAGGGCGGCGTACTCGATCGGCCGCTTGCCCGCGAGGAGCCGGCCACGTGTCGAGGGCGCGGCGAACGCGTCGAGCACGACCGCCCCGTGATACACGGCGAGGAGCGCGACCACTGTCGCGGCCACGCCGACGGCGACGCGCAGCAGTGCGGCGACGAGCGGACTCACGAGGCTCAACAGGGCGAAGAGCAGGAAGCCGATCGCGAGCGGCGCAGCGATGATCGTCGCCGCGCGCCGCACGCGCCCGGCATAGAGCTGTCCGAGGCCGGGCAGGAAGACGGAGAGCGCCGCGGCCAGACCGGCGTGGTCGAAGATGCGAGTCCGACGTCGGTCGAGTGCGGCCTCGGCAGTCGGGGGAGCTCCGCAACGCCGGCACGCCTCGGCGCCGCCGAGGTTCAACGTCGCACAGCGCGCACACCGCCAGGCTCTACCGCCCACCACGAAATCAGTATCGAGCAGTACGCGTACCAGACGCGGTGCGCGGAATCGGCGAGTCATACTCGACGCATTCCGTGACGCAGTGGGTCGACGCCACCACCATCCGCGGCGCCCGCGCCGCGGGCATCGTGTGCGCCGCACTGCTGGCGCTCATCTTGATCGCGAACGTCTGGGTCCCGGACCTCGTGGGTACGAACCGCGCCGATCCCGAGACCAGACGCATGCTCATAGCGCTTGTCCTGGGCATGCCGCTCTCGCTCGCGCTCGCGCTGCGGGATCCGGTGCGCAACGCCGGTGTGCTCGCCGTCGTCGGGTTGGGCTGCGGCTTCCTGGGCGCGGCGCGCGTGATGAACGCGTACGGCGGCGACCAGGCGCTAACCTGGTCTTGGTACCTTGGAACCGTCCTGTTCTTCGCCATCGGCATCGCCCTCGTCGCGACGTATTCACGACTCCGGCGTCCCCATCCGATCGTGGTCCGCGTCGTCATCGCCGCGACAGTGCTGATGCCCGCAGTCCTCTGGCTGTACGACTTCGCGGCAACGAACGTGGGAGCACGATGAGGCAACGGAGCGGCAAGACCATCATCGACGTCCGCGACCTGGTGAAGCGCTATGGCGCCGTGACCGCCGTCGACGGCATCACGTTCTCCGTCGACGGCGGCGAGATCTTCGGCATGCTCGGCCCGAATGGGGCGGGGAAGACCACGACGGTCGAGGTGATGGAGGGTCTGCGGCAGGCGGACGGCGGCACCGTGACGGTGGCCGGGATCGACGTCTCGAAGGAGCCGTATCGCGTGAAGGAGCAGATCGGCGTGCAGCTGCAGGCGACCGCCTTCCAGCCACACCTCACGTGCGCGGAGGTGATCGAAATGTTCGCCGCGTGCTACCGCCGTCCGATCGATCCGCTGGTGCTGCTGCGCGAGGTCGACCTCACGGAGAAGGCAAAGGCCCTGAACGAGACGCTTTCCGGCGGGCAGCGCCAGCGGCTGTCTCGACGAGCCCACGACCGGCCTCGATCCGCAGGCGCGCCGGCACCTGTGGGATCTCGTGCGCCGGATCCGGGATCGTGGCACCACGGTGTTCCTGACGACGCACTACATGGATGAGGCCGAGATCCTGTGCGACCGCGTCGCGATCATGGACAGCGGCAAGATCGTCGCGATGAGCTCGCCGCGCGCGCTGATCGGCGCGCTCCTCGACCGCGGCTTCTCCAAGCCGGTGGTGCAACAGCAGGCGAACCTCGAGGACGTCTTCATCGATCTCACCGGCCACACCCTTCGGGAGGACTGAATGCTTCGCCAATACGCCACGTTGACGTGGATGCTGTTCAAGGCGTATCTCCGCGACCGCGGTGCGATCTTTTTCAGCCTCCTCATTCCCATCCTCATCACCGGCATCTTTGGGGTGCTGAACTTCGGTGGCTCGAGCAAAGTCGTCGTCGGCGTGGTGAACGAGGCGCAAAACCCCGCGAGCAATCTGTTCATCGAGAACCTGAAGCGCGTGAACGTCCTCGACATCCGCACCGGAGATCGCGAACCGGAAACCATGGCGCTTCGTCGCGGCGAGCGCGACATCGTCTTTGTGTTCCCGAGCGATTTCGCGCCCTCGCCGCAACAGAGCGCCGGCATCACGGTGTACGAGCACGCCGGCCGTCCCCAACAGGTGCAGATCGCCGAGGCGATCCTCGGTTCACTGATCGACCAGGCCAGCTTCGGCGCGCTGCAGGCTCAGCCAGTGGCCAAGCTCGATCGTCAGCCGGTCGACGCCAACAACCTGACCTATGTCGACTTCCTCATCCCCGGGATGGTGGCGATGTCGATCATGCAGCTCGGCGTGTTCTCGGTGGCTTTCGGCATCGTGCAGTTCCGTCGGACCGGCGCGCTGCGGAGGCTGATGGCCACGCCACTGCGGCCCGCGGTACTGCTCGCGGCGCAAACGACGGTGCGGCTGGTGATGATGTTCCTGCAGGTCCTGATCCTCATTGGGATGGGGATCCTGTTCTTCAAGTTCCATCTCGTCGGTTCGCTGCCCGAGCTGCTGGCCGTGGGCGTCCTCGGCGGTCTGGTATTCCTGACCTTCGGTTTCGTCATCGCCGGGACGGCGAAGACCGAGGATCAGGCCGCGCCGCTTGCCAACATGATCTCGATGCCGCAGATGTTCCTCTCCGGCGTGTTCTTCTCGACGGCGACATTGCCCGCGTGGCTCAAGCCGATCGCGGCGCTCTTTCCTTTGACGTTCTTCGCCGACGCCGCGCGTGAGATCAGCACCCAGGGCGCGCACCTCTGGGACGTGTCCAAGGACTTAGCGGGGCTAGGAGTCTGGCTCGTGGTCGGCTTCGTCATCGCGGCCCGCTTCTTCCGCTACGACTGACCCGGAGTGGAGATCGGCAAGACCTACTACGCGCGCGATCGGGCCGCGTGGCGCCGCTGGCTCGAGCGAAACCACGATCGCGCCAGCGAGATCTGGTTGATCAATCCGAAGAAAGCGAGCGGCAAGCCGCGCGTCCCGTACAACGACGCGGTCGAAGAGGCGCTGTGCTTTGGTTGGATCGACAGCACCAACAAGACCATCGATGCGCAACATGTGGCGCAGCGCTTCACCCCGCGGCGCAAAGGAAGTCCCTTGTCGCCGATGAACCGCGAGCGAGTCCGCCGCTTGATCGCCGCAGGCCGCATGACCGCCGCCGGACGGCGCGCCATCCGAGGGCAGCTGGCGACGCGGCCGACGATTCCGGCCGACATCCGCGTCGCGCTCAAGGCGGATCCGGCGGCGTGGCGCAACTTCGCGAGATTTCCCGCCAGCTACAAGCGCATCCGCATCGGATGGGTCGACGGCGCACGGCGCCGACCCGACGAATTCAAGAAGCGCCTGGCCTACTTGGTGAAGATGACGGCGCAAAACAGGCAGTACGGGATGGTGCGTTGAGGTCGGCCCTGGATTGGCTCGTCGCAGCGTTTCGAACATCCGGCGCGGTACGAATGTCGCTGCTGTTTTTTGGGATGACATGCTTTCTCCAGCTACTACTGCTCCTTCTCAGCGGCGCAACCATCTGGGTGCTCCCCGCATGGGGTCTCTTCTGGATAGTCCTAAGCCTCATCGGGTACGCGCGCGGAGGCCGTACCTGGCGAGACCCGGTGATCAGAGAGGTCGGCCGTCCAGCTACCGAAGCGGAAATGCGAGCCATGTCAGCCGCGTTGCCCGCCGGCCAGCTGTCGTCAACCACGGAAGAGGTCGCGGTCCCAGTGGAGCACCGGGTTGCGGCGTCGCATGACATGCGGCTTGCCGTCCGCATCTACGCGCGGTTCGTGGTTACTCTCGCGTCAACTGCAATCCTCAGCGGCGCGGCGGGAAGCGTTCTACTCGGCAGCGCCTTACCGACCATCTTCTTCCTCTCTGTCACCGTGGTGTACCTGGCCGCGGCCGTCGCCGTCGGCGCCGCGTTGTTCCATCCAGTGACTGAGGATGCGCGCGCGACTCGAGCCTTCCTAACAACCGGTCGTATTCGGCTCCAGTGGTATTCCTCGCGCGGGGGCCGTTACTGGGAGGTCCGCGTCGGCGACAGGACACTGCATGCCTGGGATGAGGTCGGCTCGCAGCTCGCGGAGACGCGGTGGGGATCGTTGCTGTACACGCGGAACGGAGAAATCTGGGAAGAGCGAGACATTGACGGCAACGTGATCTACTCGCGCACTGAAAGCCGCGCAGGGGCGTATCGTTTCGGCAATCTTCACTGGTTCATCCCGGTCTGGCTGTTTCTGGTTGTGAGCGCCGTCACGTTCTTCGCGTTTGTTCTATCGCGCGGGCGTTGACCAACGATCCCCGCTGCTGGGACAATCAAGCGACAAGGCGACGACGGGAACGAGTAGCCGATCACGCTCCTGGACAAGAGAGCCGCGAAGGTGGAATGCGGCGAGGAGCTACCGGCGAAGATCCTCCCCGAGCCTCCGCCCGAACGAGAGGTCAAGTAGGAGCGGACGGTCTCGCCGACCGTTAGTGGCGGCGCATCGGTGGCAGCCGATGAACGAGTGCGTCACGGGAGTGACGAACTCAGGTGGTACCGCGGGTCATGAGCCCGTCCTGAGATCAAATGCGGGACGGGTTTTCTGTTGTCTACAGGAGGAACGCGTGGCGACGGTGGCGAACAAGAAGGCGCGATTCGCGGCGGTCCCGACGAAGCTCGACTTCGTCGAGCAGGAGCACCGCATCATCGAGCTGTGGGAAGGGGAGCGCTCGTTCGAGAAGCTCGTGGAGAAGAACCGCGGCAAGGAACGGTTCTCCTTCATCGACGGTCCGATCACCGCGAACATCGCTGCAATGGGCGTCCACCACGCCTGGGGACGCACCTACAAGGACATCTTCCAGCGCTACAAGGCCATGCGCGGCTACGACCAGCGCTACCAGAACGGGTTCGACTGCCAGGGGCTGTGGGTCGAGGTCGAAGTCGAAAAGGATCTCGGCCTGAACTCCAAACGCGAGATCGAGCGCTACGGCATCGCCAAATTCGCCGATGCCTGCCGCGCGCGAGTGGACGAGTCGGCCGCGGTCATCGCCAAGCAATCGCAGCGCCTCGGCCAGTGGATGGACTGGGACAACTCCTATTTCACGTACACCGACAACAACATCGCCCACATCTGGTCGGTGCTGAAGACGGCCCACGAGAAGGGCTGGCTGTACAAGGGCCATCGCTCGATGGCGTGGTGTGCGCGCTGTGGCACCGCGCTCTCCGAGCACGAGATGAAGATGGAGGACGCGTACAGGGAGATGACGCACCTCTCCGTGTACGTGCGTTTTCCGATCGACGATCGCGACAACGAGTCGTTCCTGGTGTGGACGACGACACCGTGGACGCTTCCGGCGAACGTCGCGCTCGCGGTGAAGCCGGAGCTCGAGTACGTACGCGTGAAGCAGGGCGACGAGACGCTGATCCTGTCCAAGGGCACGCTCGCGACTGCGGTGATGGGCCCGCACCAGGTCGTCGCCACCGTCTCGGGGGCGAGCCTCGTCGGTCTGCGCTATAGCGGGCCGTTCGACGATCTTCCGGCCGCTAAAGAAGCGGTCGCGCACCACCGCGTCATCTCCTGGGAGGATGTCGGCGAAGCCGAGGGCACCGGCATCGTGCACATCGCGCCCGGCGCCGGCGATGCGGACTTCCAGCTCGCCAAGCTGGAGAAGCTGCCCGTCCTGGTACCGATCGACGAGAACGCGCGGTTCGTGAAGGGCCATGGGTTCCTCGACGGCAAAGAAGCGCGCGACGTGTCGAAGGAGATCGCCGACGAGCTGGAGCGGCGGGGACGGCTGTACCGGCGGCTGGACTACACCCACCGTTACCCGACGTGCTGGCGCTGCCGCGAGGAGATCGTGTTCCGTGTCGACGACGAGTGGTTCCTCGCGATGGACGAGCTCCGGCCGAAGCTGATGCAGGCAGCCGCGACCGTGACCTGGGTGCCCGAATCGGCGGGGAAGCGGATGCAGGACTGGCTCAAGAACATGGGCGACTGGAACATCTCGCGCAAGCGCTACTGGGGCCTGCCGCTGCCGTTCTACACGTGCACTTCGTGCGAGCACTTCTTCGTGATTGGCTCGGAGGAGGAGCTCCGCCAGCGCGCGACCGCCGGGCTCGATCAGCTGCGCGAGCTGCATCGACCGTGGATTGACGCCGTCGTCGTCGCCTGCCCGAAGTGCGGCGGCGCGGCGAAACGCGTGACCGAGGTCGGGGACTGCTGGCTCGACGCCGGCATCGTTCCGTTCTCGACCCTCAACTACCTGCACGACCGCGCGTACTGGCAGGAGTGGTTCCCCGCCGACCTGGTCACCGAGATGCGCGAACAGATCCGGCTGTGGTTCTACTCGCAGCTGTTCTTCTCTGTCGTCGTGACCGGCAAGGCGCCGTATCTGAACGTGCAGTCGTACGAGAAGCTGCTCGACGAGAAAGGACGCCCGATGCATCGCTCGTGGGGCAACGTCATCGTCTTTCCCGAGGCTGCCGAGCGCGTCGGCGCCGATGTGGCCCGCTGGCTGTATTCGCGGCAGAACGTGCAGGAGAACATCCTCTTCGGCTGGACGCCGCTGGAGGACGTCGCGCGCCGGTTGTTGACGCTGTGGAACACCTACGCCTTCTTCGTCACGTACGCCAACTACGACGGGTTCGATCCGGCCGCGAAGGCGCCGCCCGTGGCGAGGCGTCCCGCACTCGACCGCTGGATCCTGTCGCGGCTCCACGGGCTCGTGCGCGACGTGACCGCGGAGCTGGAGGGGTGGGATCCGCAGGGTGGCGCGCTGGCGATGGAGCGTTTCTGGGACGACCTGTCCAACTGGTACGTGCGCCGCAGCCGCCGCCGCTTTTGGAAGAGCGCACGGGATGAGGACAAGAAGTCGGCCGAGCACACGCTGCACGAGGTGCTGACAACGTTCGCTCGGCTGATCGCGCCGTATATGCCGTTCCTGGCGGAGGCGATGTATCAGAATCTGGTGCGCAACGCGATGCCGCGCGCCGCCGCGAGCGTGCACCACACCGACTGGCCCGCGGTCGAAGCGGCCGTCATCGACGAGCGGCTCGAGCGCGGCATGGCGGTGGTGCGGCGCATCGTGTCCGTCGCCTCTGCCGCGCGCCACGCCGGCAATGTCAAGGTGCGAATGCCGCTGGCGCGGCTTGTCGCGGTGGTGCCCGATCGTGAGGAGCGCCTGCTCGCCGCCGAGCACGTCGGGCTCATCACCGACGAGCTGAACGTCAAAGCCGTCGAGATCGTCGACGCCGCCGACACCTACCTCGACGTCGTGATCAAGCCGGATCTCAAGGTCCTTGGGCCGAAGCTGGGCAAAGATCTCCCGAAGGCGCAGGCGGCGCTACGCAACGCCAGGCTGCGGCCGGATGGATCGGTCGTCGCCGGCGAGTACACCTTCGCGGCGAGCGAGGTGCTCGTCGAGCATCGCGCGAAAGCTGGTTTCGCCGTGGCCGGAGAAGCGCCGTACTTCGCCGTCGTGGACACCAAGCGCACACCCGAACTCGAGGCCGAAGGCCTGGCGCGCGAGATCGTGCACGCGGTGCAGAACCTCCGAAAGGAGCGCGGCTTCGACATCGCCGACCGGATCGTGCTGCGCTATGACGGCGAGATCGCCGACGTGGTGCGGCGCTACAAGGACGAGATCGCCGGCGAGGTCCTCGCGACGCGGGTCGAGCCCGGCGTGACGGACAAGGCCTGGCGCGGAGCGCTCAACGGCGTGCCTGCGGCGCTCGACGTCGAGCGCGTCTAACCGCCATTTGACTTTCGGATCTTCCGACGGACGATCTCCTACTACAGCTGCGTAGGAGATAGGGCCATGTTGACCACGCCGCGATCCGCGCTGGTGGCACGTCTTCGCCGCCGTCAGGCGCTGCGTCTGGGGGTGGGTGGCGGCATCGCCGTGGTGCTCGCCGAGTTCGGCGGTCTGTTCGCCGTCTTCTTTCGCCCGCTGCGGCAGTCCGCCTTCGGCGGCGTCGTCGAGGCCGGTCCGGTCGATGACATCCTGGGGCACTTCAGCGAGACCGACGACGCGCCGTTCCTGGTGACGAAGGGTCGCTACTTCCTGCTCCACGCGCCGGACGGGCTGCTCGCGGTCTACCGCGCCTGCCCACACCTCGGCTGCACGTATCGCTTCGAGCCGTCGGAGAACCAGTTCCACTGCCCGTGCCACTCGTCGCTGTTCGACCGGCGCACCGGCGTGGTGCTCGGCGGTCCGGCGACGCGGCCGCTGGATCTGTTCCCGGCCCAGATCACGGGTGGCGTCGTCGCCGTCAATACCGATCCGCGTCAGCCGAATCTGCGGCAGCGAACCGGATACGAGGCAGCGCAGGCGACGCCGCTGCCGTAGCCGCACGTCTACAGCAAGGCGGCCTTCAACATCGAGGCGATGAGACGCGGCGCGCGGCGGCCCGCTGGCCCCGTGAGCGCCACACGCCACGCCGGATACGACAGCGTCGCGTGAATGAGCGCGACCGCGTCACGGGCCGCCAGGCGCAAATGCCCTGAGACGATCTGCACACTTCGCGCGATCGTGCGCAGGCGCTCCGCGTCGAGCTCTCGCAGCAGCCGTCGACCGCCTTCGGGCGCGCCCTGCGACAGCGTCTCCATCAGCGCATATTCCTCGCGGTAGCTTCGAGCGTGGAACGCGATGATCTCGTCGAGGACCGCGGCCGGCTCTGTCGCGCGAGGGTGCCAGCGTGCGACCCGCTCGCGCAACGCCGACACTCGCTCGCGCAGCGCGGCGTCGGCCAGGAGCGACCGCGCCGGGAAGTGCGCGTACACCGTTCGCCGCGAGACGCGCGCCCGGCGCGCGACGTCATCGACCCGCAACGACCCGTACCCGACTCGCGCCAGCTGCGCGCGCGCCGCGGCGAGAATGGAATCCCGCGTACGTTGCATCTCGACCGCGCGCTTGCGCAGCGTGTAGCGTCGCATTTCGTCGCACATTGTATGCGACGAATCACTGGCGCGATCTTGTAAAATGAGCGCCATGAGTTCGATTGCGTACCTCTTCCCCGGTCAGGGCTCGCAGATCGTCGGCATGGGTCGTGAGCTGGCGCAGATGTCGGCGCGTGCCCGCGAGACCTTCGAGGAGGCCGACCGCGTGCTCGGCTTCGCGCTTTCGAAGCTCTGCTTCGAAGGCCCGGAGGCGATCCTGAACGACACCACGCACGCCCAGCCTGCGATCTTCACCACGAGCATCGCCGCGCTCGAGGCACTCGGCGAGGCGATCCTCGGCCCGCACGGTCCGCGCCTTACGGCGGAGCCCGCGAGCGACGACGCGCCCCGCGGCGTGGCGCTGCTTCCGGCGGACGTCCGACCGGCTTTTGTCGCCGGCCACTCCCTTGGCGAGTACACCGCGCTCGCCGCGGCGGGCGTCCTGTCCTTTAGGGACGCGCTTCGGCTGGTGGCCGAGCGCGGTAACCTCGCGGCGACGCGCGGCGCGAAGGGCTCGATGGCCGCGGTCGTCGGCATGGATGCCGCACGCGTCGATCAGGTCATCCGCGAGTCCGGTTGCGCCGACGACGTCGTCGTGGCCAACGACAACGGTCCGCTTCAGGTCACGATCGCCGGCTCGCACGCCGGCGTCGACGCCGTCGTGCTCGCACTGCGAGACCGCGGCGCGCGTCGCGTCGTGCCGCTGAAGATCAGCGCGCCGTTCCACTTCCCGCCGATGGGTCGCATCGCCGACGATCTACGCGAGTTCATGCGTTCGCTCCGGTTCCGCGAGCCTGTCGTGCCGGTCATCGCGAACATCGACGCGCTGCCGCACATCAACGCCGCCGAGATCCCCGACGCGCTGGCGAAGCACCTGTCATCCCGCGTGGAGTGGCTGCGCTCGGTGCGGTTCATGGTCCAGCAGAACGTGTCGACCTTCGTCGAGCTCGGCGCGGGTCAGGTCGTCAGCGGCCTGGTCAAGCGCGTTGCCGAGCAGGCCGCGCTGCTGAACGTATCCGACGCGCCGTCGCTGCTCGCGACGCTGCGCGAGCTGACCGGCAAAGCCGCGAAGTGACGGCGCGGCGCGTCGTCGTCACCGGCATGGGCGCGGTGACGCCTCTGGGGAAGGACCTGGCGGCCTTCTGGGATTCGCTCACACACGGACGGTCCGGCATCGCCCGCATCACCCGCTTTGATCCGGAGGGCTACGAGTCGCAGATCGCGGGAGAAGTCAAGGACTTCGATCCGCGGGAGCACATGGACCACAAGGACGTGCGCCGCACCGACCGCTTCACGCAGTTCGCCATCGCCGCTGCGAAAGAGGCGGTCGCGGACGCGAAGCTCGACCTGGTGACGGATCGCGACCGTATCGGCGCGGCGATCGCCACCGGCGTCGGCGGCCTCGAGACGCTGGTCGACCAGGTCATGGTCATGCGCACGAAAGGGCCGAACCGGCTGTCGCCGTTTCTCGTGCCGATGCTCATGGCCAACGCCGGCAGTGCGCAGGTCGGCATGCAGCTCGGGGTGCGCGGGCCGAACCTGACCCATGTCTCCGCCTGCGCCTCGAGCGCGCACGCGATCGGAGAGTCGGGAGCGATCATCGAGCGCGATCAGGCCGACGTCATGATCGTCGGCGGGGCCGAGGCGGCGGTGCTGCCGCTCTCGATCGGGGCCTTCTGCTCGATGCACGCGATGTCACGCCGCAACGACGATCCGGCGCGCGCCAGCCGCCCGTTCGACAAGGACCGCGATGGGTTCGTGCTCAGCGAGGGCGCTGGCGTCGTGATCCTGGAGGAGCTCGAACACGCCCGGGCGCGCGGCGCGAAGATCTACGGCGAGCTCATCGGCTATGGCGCCACGGCCGACGCCTACCACATCACCTCGCCGTCGCCGGAGGGCGAGGGCAACGCTCGCGCCATGCGTATGGCCCTGAAGCAGGCTGGCATCAAGCCGACGGAGATCCAGTACATCAACGCCCACGGCACCTCGACCCAGTACAACGACCGCGAGGAAACCCGGGCCATCAAGCATGTCTTCGGCGAGCACGCCTACAAGCTGGTGGTCTCGTCGACGAAGTCGATGACCGGCCACCTGCTCGGCGCCGCCGGCGCGGTCGAGGCCATCGCCTGCCTCAAGGCCATGGAGCAGGGCTGCATCCCGCCGACGATCAACTACCAGACGCCGGATCCGGATTGCGATCTGGACTACTGCCCAAACCAGGCCCGCCCGATGAAGCTGCGCGTGGCGCTGTCGAACTCGATGGGCTTCGGCGGGCACAACGCCTCGATCATCTTCCGCGCGTTGCAGTGACGACGACCGTCCGCAGGCTCGAGGGCAAAGTCGCCCTTGTCACCGGAAGCGCGCGTGGCATTGGTCGCGCCACCGCGGTGCGTCTCGCGCGTGAGGGCGCGTCGGTGGTGGTGAACTACAAGGGCAACGAGGCCGCCGCGAAGGAAGCGGCGCGGCTCGTCGGCGAGAGTGGCGCGAAGGCGACCACGGTGCAGGCCGACGTGTCGATCCCCGAAGACGCGGACCGGCTGGTGAAGCAGGCCCTGGAGTTCGGCGGCGGCCGCCTCGACATTCTCGTCAACAACGCCGGCATCACCCGCGACAACCTCTTGATCCGCATGTCGCTCGAGGAATGGGACGCCGTGCTGAACCTGAACTTGCGCGGCGCGTTCCTGGTGACGAAGGCGGCGATGCGGCCGATGATGAAGCAGCGCGGCGGACGCGTCGTGAACATCGCGTCTATCGCCGGCGTGATGGGAAACGCCGGTCAGGCCAACTACGCCGCGGCCAAGGCCGGGCTGATCGCGTTCACCAAGACCGTCGCGCGCGAGATGGCGTCGCGGAACATCACCGCCAACGCCGTTGCGCCGGGGCTCATCCCGACCGAGCTGACCGCGCCCCTGCCGCAGGCGGTGAAGGACGCGATGCTGGCGCAGACGCCTCTGGGCCGATTCGGCACCGTCGAGGACGTCGCGAACGTCGTGGCCTTCCTGGCCTCGGACGACGCCGCCTATGTCACCGGCCAGGTCATCGTCGTCGACGGGGGTATGGTCACGGCCTAGCCGGCGCCTCTGGCCGCGTTGCGGCCCGATGACCGAAAAACGATGCCTCGCGCGTCTATGAAGTGAGATGCGCGAAAGGAGCAATACCTGGATCAACGCTGGGATGGGCTCTATGACGAGCTCCGTCCGACGCTATACCGGACCGCGGCGCTCATTGCCGGCGAACACGACGCCGAGGATTGCGTGCAGGACGCGTTCGAGCGCGCGATCCGCGAACCGCGGTTCTTCGAAGAGGTCCGTGAGCCTTCCGCCTGGCTCCGCACCGCCGTATCACGGCGCGCGATATCGCGCCTGCGACGGCGCCAGGTCTGGGCGCGGCTCCTGCCCGGCCTCTACGAACCACCCCGCGAATACGACGACGCTGTCGTCGACCTGCGACGCGCGCTCGAAGCGCTGCCCGCGCAGCAACGCGCGGCTGTGGTCCTTCGCTATTACGCCGATGCCGATTACGACGAGATCGCACGGGCGATCGATGTCGAAGCGTCGAGCGTGGGTCCGATCTTGACGCGTGCTCGATCGAAGTTACGGGAGGCGCTGCAGTGGCATACGACGACCGCGAGCTGAGGCGGCGCCTACATCAAGCTGCGGAGGTCATTGTGGTTCCTGAACGTCCTCTTCGACGTCGTTCTCGCGCGTTTCCGATCCTTGCCGGCGCGGCCGCGACCGCCCTCGTTCTCGTCGTTGCGGTGGCGGTCGGGCAGTATCTCGGCGGCCGGCGCGACCAGTCCGGCGTCGCAGCCTCGCCGACGGCGACGCCAAGCGCATCGTCCACGGGAAGCCCGAGCCCGACGCCGAGCGGCTCGCCCAGCGCGACCCCCACGTCGCGGGCGACGCTGACTCCTGTGCCAACAACGATTTCCCTGCCGACCACCGCGCAGCTCAGCGCGCCCTCCCGCGACGTGGTCTGGGCGCTCGTCAGCGGCAGCGTGCTGTTCCGTTCCACGAACCATGGCGACACCTGGGAGCAGCGGCCGGTGCCGTCGCCGCTGGTCAACGCGGAGGTCGCATTCGCCAACGAGCGTGAGGGCTGGCTCACCACCGTGGGCTCGCCGGCGACGCAATGTCAGTCGCAAAGCGTCACGCTCTGGCACACGACCGACGCGGGCGCCACCTGGGATCAACTCACGACGACCGGGATCGCCGCCACACAGTGCAAAGGTCGCGTTTCCTTCATCGACCAGACCCACGGATTCCTCGTGGCCTCGGATCCGCAACATGCGCCGGTGATCTACCGCACCACCGATGAGCGCCGCGCGGGTGGCCAGAGCTGGAGCGCGTCGCAACCGCTCGCCGATCCACCGGGCGTCGCGACGACGCCGGGCGGCCCGCAGCTGCAACCGGGACGCGTGCGCGGATTCGGCTCGGTGCTCCTGGTGCCGGTCTCCGGTCCGGGCGCAGGAGTCAACGCCGCCCAATACGTATACCGCTCCACAGACGGGGGAGCGTCGTGGAGTGCGGTCCTTGACCGGCAGGGGCGCGCGGCGACGCCGCCGAACTCGGACGGCTTCTTCGCGCTGGTGACGGATATGCGCTGGTTGTCGATCGTTCTGCCCGGACCCTCGCAGGAGACGACCGACGCCGGCAAGACCTGGCATTCGTACCAGACCGACTATTCGCAGGCCGCTCCGGTCGCGCCGGATGTCCTTTTCGCCGACGCGTCAGTGGGGTACGCCACCGTACGCGGCAGCATTCAGCGCACGCTGGACGGCGGCGCGCACTGGACGACCATAAAGACGCCGGGCACCTAGCTCCCGAATTCTCCCGGCGGGGCGCGCCGCGGTCGGCTTACGACCGCGGCGCCTCCAATGGAGAAAGTGAGCGCAGTCTCCTAGCATCCAGCGTCCGAGGGGAACGAATGGCTATCGACACCACGGGCATCAGGGCGAAACTCGAGGAAGAGCGCCACCGCATCCAGGCCGAGATCGAGGCCTTATCCGAGGCCGACTCCCAGAGTGAGCGTGAGCGGGCCGGCCGGGCCGGTCGCGGCAACCACATGGCCGAGGACGCGAGCGAGACCTTCGAGCACGAGAAGTCGCTCGCGCTGCTGCACAACCTGCGCAGCATCGAGTCTCAGGTCGACCGCGCGTTGGCGAAGCTGGAGAAGGGGACGTACGGTCAGTGCGACGACTGCGGTAAACCGATCGCGGCGGAGCGTCTCGCGGCGATTCCCTACGCCGCACTCTGCATCGACTGCAAGGCCAAGCGAGAGCGACGCTGACCCTCGCTTCGCCGCGCCGGCTCGCGTGGATCGTTTTCGTCGCCGCCGTCGTGTTCCTTCTGGACCGCCTGACCAAGAACGCTGTCGCGCAGAACCTCCGGGTCGGCGAGAGTCGCGAGGTGCTCGACGACTACGTGCGCATCACACATTCGCAGAACACCGGCGCGGCATTCGGCCTACTGCCGGAGCGCACGACGCTGCTGTCGATCCTGTCGGTGCTCGCGGTCTTCGTGATCCTGTACTACTACCGGCAACTGCGCGCCGACTCGCCGCTGATCGCGACCACGCTTGGCCTGCAGCTCGGGGGCGCTTTCGGCAATCTCGTCGACCGTCTGGGCCAGGGCTACGTCGTCGACTTCATCGACGTCGGCGTCGGCCCGTACCGCTACTGGACCTTCAACATCGCGGACTCGTCGATCGTGATCGGGATCTTCGGCGTGCTCGGGCTGCTATGGCTGGAGGAGCGGCGCAAGAAGTGAGCGAGCGCATCGCGTTGACGGTCGAGGGGGACGCACGCGAGCGCCTGGACCGCTACCTCGCGGCGCGCACGATGCTCTCGCGGTCCGCGATCAAACGCCTTCTGGACGAGGGTCTGGTGCGCGTCGACGGACACGCCGCCGAGCCGGCGCATCGCGTGCGTTCCGGCGAAGCGATCGAGGTCGAGGTGCGCGACGCCGTGCTTCCGGCCGAGCTCGTGGCCGAAGACATTCCCGTGCCGGTGCTCTTCGAGGATGAGGATGTCATCGTGGTCAACAAGCCCGCCGGACTCGTGGTGCATCCCGCCGCGGGTCATGCGACCGGAACGTTGGTGAACGCGCTTCTCGGCCATATCGAGGCAACCGCGGGCCGCGCCGAGCGTCGACCGGGCATCGTGCATCGCTTGGACAAGGACACCAGCGGCGTGCTGGTGGTAGCCAAGAACGACACCGCGCAGCTCGCGCTGGCGCGCCAAATCCAGGGACAGCGGTTCGACAAGGAGTACCTCGCGCTGGTGTGGGGCGACCCGGGAGCGCGACCCGGCGTCATCGAGGCGCCGTTGCGCCGCGACGCCAAGGATCGGCGGCGCGTCGCGATCGAGACCGGCGGCCGCGAGGCCACCACGCGGTTCGCACGCATCGCCGCATGGCATCGAAAGCCGGACCTCGCGCTGCTGCACGTCCGTCCGGTGACCGGCCGGACACATCAGATCCGCGCGCACCTGGCGTTCGCCGGATACCCCGTCGTCGGCGATCCGGTATATGGGCGGCGCAGCGACCCGATCGGGCTGGATCGTCAATTCCTGCACGCCTGGCGTCTGACGCTGCGGCTGCCGCATGCCGGTGAGCGCACCTTCACCGCGCCGCTCCCCGGCGATCTGCGCAAGGTGCTCGCGGCACTCGGTGCCCCGGACGTCAGCGCGCCACCGTATGGAGAGCTCGCGGCTTGAAGCAGGGGCTGCTCGTCATCATCTCCGCGCCATCCGGCGCGGGGAAGGACACGATCATCAATGGCCTCGTCCGCGAGCTTCCTGATGCCAAGCTGTATGTGACGGCGACGAGCCGCCCGCCGCGCCCGGGCGAGAAGCAGGGCGTGGACTACTACTTCTACACGCCGGAGAAGTTCCGCGAGGCCATCGAGGAGGGCTTGTTCCTGGAGTGGTCGATGGTCCACGACGACTTCAAAGGTGTCCGGAAAGACGCGCTGGCCGAGACGTTGCGCCAGCACGCGGTCGTCATCATCAAGCCCGATCCCCAGGGCATGCGCAAGCTGAAGGAAGAGCTGCCGCAGGCGCTCACGATCTTCATCATGCCGCCGTCGATCGAATCACTGCGCCGCCGGCTCGAGCGTCGCGGCACGGAGACCCCCGAGGCCCGCTCGCTGCGGTTGCGAAATGCGGAGATCGAGATGGCCGCGGCACCGGAGTACGACTACGTCGTCGTCAACGAGGACGGCAAGGTGGCGGAGACGATCGAGAAGATCAAGGAGATCATCCGCAAGGAGGCAGAGCGACCGAGGACCTACGACCTGGACGGGAAATGATCGTCGAGGTCGCCGTGCTCGCGGGCGTTCGCTCGCCTCGCGGCACGTTCTCATATCTGGCGCCGGACGGCGACGTCCCGCCGGCAGGTTCCCTCGTGCGCGTGCCGTTCGGACCGCGCGCGGCCCTCGGCGTGGTGCTCGGAAACGGTGAGCCTTCACCGGCGATGAAGTCGATCGGGCACCTCGTGCATCCGACGCCGGTGCTGTACTCGCACCAGATCCTGCTCGCGCGCTGGCTTGCCGCGGAGTACCGCTGCGCGCTGGCAGATGCCCTTCGCGCCATGCTGCCGCCCGCGCTCGTCGCGGCCGCGGGCACGCGAGGACTGCGCACTCCGCGCGGAGAGCGGTCGCAGGCACAGTTCGCGATCACGCCCGAAGGGCGTGCCGCGCTCGACGGATCAGCGATCCGGCTCGGTGCGAAGCAGCGCCAGGCGCTGGTGTTGCTGGCGGCGGGCGCGCGCACAGAATCGGAGCTGCGCGAGGTCGGTGGCGATCCCTCGGCGGCGGCGCGCCTGGCACGACGCGGATTGGCGCTCGCGAGCCGGAGTCTCGTGCGACGTGTGCCCCTCGAATTCGGCGTCGACGATGCGGCCGCGCCACCCGAAGTCCTAAGCCAGGCGCAGCGTCCGGCGATCGACGCCATCACCGCCGCGCTCGGACGCCACGAGGACTTCTTGCTTCACGGCGTCACCGCAAGCGGAAAGACCGAGGTCTATCTGCGTGTCGCGGCCGAGGCGCTGGCGCAGGGTCTCGGCGTGATCGTGCTCGTGCCTGAGATCGCGCTCGCGCCGCAAACGCTCGGGCGCTTCGTGTCGCGCTTCGGCGAGCGCGTCGCGATTCTGCACAGCGCGCTGTCGGCAGGGGAGCGCTACGACGAGTGGCGCCGGGTGCTCGACGGCGCCGCCGACGTCGTGGTGGGATCGCGTTCGGCGCTGTTCGCGCCGCTGTCGCGGCCCGGCCTCATCGTCCTCGACGAGGAGCATGAGTCCACGTACAAGCAGGAGTCCGATCCACGGTACGACACGCTCGCCGCGGCGCGCGAGCTGGCGCGGCTCGCCGGCGCGGTCGTGATCGCGGGCTCGGCGACGCCGCGCGTGGCGACGTTCTTTCAGGCGAAACAAGGACGGATGCATCTCGTCGAGCTGCCCGAACGAGTGGGGGAGCGCGTCGTGCCGACTGTCGAGGTGGTCGACCTCCGCGCCGAGCTGCGCGCCGGAAACCGCAGCATCTTCTCGCGCCGCTTGCGGACGCTCCTGGCCGAGACGATGAAACGTGGCGAGCAAGCCATGCTGTTCCTCAACCGGCGCGGCTACGCCACGGTGGTGCTGTGTCGCAGTTGCGGTTTCGTGGTGCAGTGTCCGCGCTGCGATGTGCCCTTCGCCTGGCACAGCCCCGGCAAATTGCTCTGCCACCGCTGCGGACTGAGCGGCGCTGAGCCGCAGACGTGCCCGCGCTGCGGCTCGGCGCAGATCCGGTACCTCGGCAGCGGCACGCAACGCGTCGAGGACGAGGTGCGCAAGCTCGTCGGCGATGTGCCGATCGTGCGTCTCGACCGCGACGCCGTGCGTCGCGCCGGATCGCACGTCCGGCTGTTCGAGGAGATGCGTTCCGGCCGAGCGCGCGTGATCGTCGGCACGCAGATGATCGCGAAGGGCTTCGACCTGCCGGGCGTGACCCTCGTCGGCGTGGTCTCCGCCGACACGATGCTGCATCTGCCCGACTTCGCCGCCGCCGAGCGGACGTTCGCGCTGCTGACGCAGGTGCTGGGCCGATCCGGACGCGGCGCCGGCGGTGGCAGAGGCGTCATTCAGACGTACGTGCCCGAGCACTACGCGATCCGCGCCGCGGCGCGACAGGACTACGCCTTCTTCGCCGGAGCCGAGCTGGCGGAGCGAAAGCGCTTCGGCTACCCGCCGTACGGACGGCTCGTGCTGCTGCAGACCAGCGCGAAGCGCGAGGAGACGGTGCGGCGCCGTGCGACGGAGCTGGTGGCGAAGCTCGGTCCGCGTGCGGGAGAGGGTGAAGAGGTGCTCGGTCCGGCCCCGGCGTTCGCGGCGAAGGTCGCCGACTCCTACCGCTGGCAGGTGGTGTTGCGCGGACCCGATCCGACCCATCTGCTCGACGCTGTCGGGGACGAATGGACCATCGACGTCGATCCGGCATCGCTGCTCGGGTAGCGGGATATCCTCTGGCCGGCATGGAGCCCGCGGTGTTGTCGAAGTTCCTGCACGTCCTATCGGTGCTGGCATTCGTCACCGGACTCGTCGGGCGCGAGATCGTGAACCGGCAGGCCGCGCGCGCCCGGACATCGCCACGACCGAAGCGCTGCTTGGGGTAAGCGGTCGTTTCGAGCGCATGGTCGTGGGCGGTTCTATCGCCGTCCTCGTGTTCGGGCTGACGACGGCGTGGCTGCAATCCCTGCCGATCCTCGGCTCGCTCCAGGCGGCGCCGTGAACTGGATCCTGGTCTCGCTGGCGCTGTTCGTCCTGATGCAGGTGGCGTTGGTGCCGACCATCTTCATCCCGAGCGGTCGCGTATTCGGTGCCGCCTGGGAGGCCGCGAAAGCGCTCGGTCGCAGAACCGCCGAGCTTCAGGCCGCGTTCGAGAACCCGACCGTGCGCACTGGCCACGTCGTCGAGTTCATCACCATGTTCGTAGTCCTCGCGCTGATGGTGTTCAATCCGTTCTGATCGGGATCAGTCGCTTGGTTCCTGCCAGCGCTTGAGCTTGTCCCAGAAGATGCGCACGCGATAGATCGCATGTCCCTTGGGCTCCTCGTCGGTGCGCA
Source organism: Chloroflexota bacterium (assembly GCA_005881435.1). Taxonomy (GTDB): domain Bacteria; phylum Chloroflexota; class Limnocylindria; order P2-11E; family CF-107; genus CF-107. Next base: position 28,875 of record VBHP01000089.1, read on the forward strand.
TCTCCGCATACCCCAGCGAGACGAGATAGCGAGCGATAAGGTCAGCCTGGTGGTCCTGCGCCGGATCTGCGGAGTCGTACGCGATCTCCTTGTCTGCGTCGGCGCTGCGCTGCCGGGCGGCGTCGAGCATCTGCGCGAAGTCGGCGCGATCGTCGTCCGCCCGCCCCTCGGCGGCCTTCCCGACCGACTCCTCCTCCTTCTTGATGTCGGCCATCTCCCGCCGGGCGGTCGAAGCCATCTCGACGCTGGCGGCGCGGGATTCGACGAGCTCGCGGACGAGCGCCTCGAAGATTCGGTCGTATGCCCACTGCTCGGTCATTCGACGGCAGGCGCGGCGCAAGAAGCGTGCCCGCGCTCTCAGCCGACGCCTCGTCCGTAAAATCGGCGCATGGCCGTCCGGACGATCAAAGGTCTCGACGATCCGATCGTGCGCCAGAAAGCGAAAAAGGTCGGCAAGGTCGACGCGCAGATCCGCGTCCTGATCGCGGACCTCATCGCTTCGATGCGCGCCGCTCCCGGTGTCGGTCTCGCTGCGCCGCAGGTCGGCGTCCCGCTCCGGGTCGCCGTCGTGGAGATCGAGAAGAAGCTGTTCACGCTGGTGAACCCGGAGATCGTGGAGCGCTCGAAAGAGACGCAGACCGGACCGGAGGGCTGCCTATCGATACCGGGCTACTGGGCCGATGTCGAGCGCGCGATGAAGGTCCGCGTGCGCGCGCTGGATAAGAGCGGCAAGCGCTTCACCACGACCGCGGAGGGCTTCCTCGCTCGTGCGTTCCAGCACGAGCTCGATCACCTTGACGGCGTCCTCTACATCGACCGGCTGCCCTCGCTGGATCTCCTGCGCCGCGTCGAGGACATCGAGCAAGAGGAAGAGGCGGCCACCGTCGGCTAAGTCCGCGCCGCGCGTCGTGTTCCTGGGGACGCCGCTCTTCGCGACGTATTCGCTGCGCGCGCTCGCGCGCCTCGCCGCACGCGGCGTCATCGACATCGCCGCGGTCATCACTCGTGCCGACAAGCCCGGCAGTCGCGGCCGCGCCTCGCCGCGACCCGTGGCCGATGTTGCCCGCGAGCTGGGACTGCCGGTCCACAGCGATCTCCCGGCGGCCCGAGGCGCTGCCCCGGACCTGCTGGTGTGGGCCGCGTACGGTCGGAAGATCCCGCCGGACCTGCTCGCGGTGCGGTACGGCGGCGTGAACGTGCACGCCTCGCTGCTGCCGCGATGGCGCGGCCCAGCGCCCATTCAAGCGGCCATCCTCGCCGGCGACGAGGAGACCGGCGTGACGTTGATGCAGGCCGACGCCGGCATCGACACCGGACCGCTGCTGGCCTCGCGGCGGACCGCGATCAGCCCGTATGACGACGCCATGAGCTTGGAGATCCGGCTCGGCGAGCTCGGCGCGGACCTGCTCGAGGAGGCGCTGCCGAAGTATCTCGCCGGCGAGCTGTCGGCGGTGCCGCAGGACGAATCGCGCGCGACGTGGTCGCATCGCCTCACCACGGCCGAGTCGGTGCTCGACTTCACCAAGCCGGCGCGGGCCAACTGGCGCTTGGTGCGCGCCGCGGTGCCTCGCCCGGTGGCGCGGACGTTCTGGAGGGGAGAGCCGTTGCTGGTGTGGCACGCGCGCGTGTCGGATAAAGCGGAGCCGAGAGAGCCGGGTCGCCTGTGGCTCTGTGGCGACGAAGTGTGCGTCGACACCGCCGAGCGCCTGTTCATTCCGCAGATGGTGCAGCCGGCGGGGAAGCGGAAGATGAGCGCGCCAGATTGGGCTCGCGGAGCGCGTCTGGAGGACAGAGCGCATCTTCCCAGCTAGACGCTCTTCCTACCATGGGATGGTGAAGACGCCGATCGCGTCGTTATCGCTGGAACAGCTCACGACATGGCTGAGCGCTCGCGGCGAGCCGGCATTCCGCGCCCGGCAGGTGCGGCGCCACGTCTTCGCTGGAGACGCCGGGTCGTTCTCGGAGATGACCGATGTGCCGAAGACGTTGCGTGCGGCACTGGATGAGGCATTCGACTTCTTCGCCGTCACGCTCGTCGCGGATACCCGAGCGCACGACGGCGAGACGCACAAGGGACTCTTCCAGCTGTCCGACGGCGCGCGCGTCGAGGCCGTCCTCATGCCGTACCACCGCATGGGGGACAGCGGCGAGTGGACCGTGGAGCGTAACGCCGTGTGCATCTCGACTCAGGTCGGTTGCGCCATGGCCTGCGCCTTCTGCGCGACCGGGGAGATGGGGTTGACGCGTAATCTGACCACCGCCGAGATCGTCGACCAGGTGCGGCACTGGCAGCATGTCCTGGCCGCGCGCGAGGAACGCGTCAGCCACGTGGTCTTCATGGGGATGGGGGAGCCACTGCACAACTACGTCGCGACCGTCGCCGCGGTGCGCACGCTCATCGATCCGGAGGCGTTCGGCATCAGCGCCCGCCGCGTGACGGTCTCGACCGCGGGCGTGGTGCCGAAGATCGATGCCCTTGCCGACGAGGGGATCCCGCTCAACCTCGCTGTCAGCCTGCATGCGCCGAACGACGACGTGCGCCGCTCGATCATGCCGATCGATCGCAAGTGGGATCTCGACGCCGTGCTCGAAGCGTCGCGGCGCTACGTGCGCAAGACGAAACGTCGGCTGACTTTCGAGTACGTGCTGCTCGCCGGAGTCAACGACGCTCCCGAGCACGCTCGCGAGCTGCTGCTACGCCTGAAGGCCGATGGCTCGGTGCCGCTGTCGCTGTTCCACGTGAACCTGATCCCGGTGAATCGCGGACCCGGCGGATTCGCCCGGCCGAGCGACGAGCGGATGGAGCGCTTCGCGGCGATCCTCCGCGCCGGTGGTCTCGCGGCCAGCGTGCGGATCAGTCGCGGCCAAGACATCGCCGCGGGATGCGGTCAGCTCAAAGTCGAGGTGGAGCGGTTCGCGCGCGCGGCGCGCGTCTAGGCGCGCGCAGCCGAGGCTTGCTTCTTCAACGTGCGCTTGCAGCGCATGCAGATGAGCACGCGCTTGCCGTCGATCCGCGCGGATTGCAGATTCGGACGGAAACGACGCTTGGTGTGGACCACCGAATGGCTGACGTTCGAGCCGGCCACCGCGGTCTTCCCGCAATTCGCGCAGACGGCCATACGAGAGTGACTCCTTAAAGGGAAATGCCCGGCCAGACGGCCTAGGATTCGATGTCATCGTAACACAACGTCTTGACGGAGAAGCGCTGCTGCGCGCGCTCGAGGCGGGCGAAGCTCGCCTCGCGTCGAAGGTCGATCACGTCAATCGCCTCAACGTGTATCCCGTCCCCGACGGCGACACCGGCACGAACATGCTGCACACGATCCGCTCCGCCGTCGTCGCGGCACGTCGCGCCGATCCGCGGAGCGCGGACCGCGCCGCGGCCGCGGCGTACGGAGCGCTCATGGGTGCGCGCGGCAACTCCGGTGTGATCCTGTCGCAGATCTTCGCCGGCGCGAAGGAAGCCTTCGCTGGCCGCGACGACGTCGGCGGCCCGGAGCTCGCGAACGCGCTGGCGCAGGGCCGCGATCTGGCGTACCAGGCGGTTTCGACGCCGGTCGAAGGCACGATCCTCACCGCCATCCATGAGATGGCCAAAGCGGCCAACACCGGCGCGACCGAGGACGCGGTCGCGGTGCTCGATCGCGCAATGGTCGCGGGACGAGCGGCCGTCGCGCGAACGCCAGAGCTGTTACCGGTGCTGAAGCAGGCCGGCGTCGTCGATGCCGGCGCGCAAGGCTTGTTATACATCGTCGAGGGCATGGCCGACCTCGTCGCCGGCCGCGTCAGCGTCGTGGAGCGCAGCGCCGACGAAGAGGCTGCGATCGTGGCCGACGCCGATCACGCGCTGCCGGCGTCGAGCGGCGGCACGTGGGGCTACGACGTGCAGTTCCTGGTGCCCTCCCCGAGCCGCGGCGTGCGCGAGCTCCGCGAGGAGATGCTGCGGTTCGGGCTGGACGATCCCGGACTGTCATGCGTCCTCGTCGTCGGTGACGATTTGTTGGTGAAGGTGCACGTGCATACCCGGGAGCCCCACGAGATCCTGCGCATTGGCCTTTCAGCGGGGCGCGTGCGCGATGTCGTGGTCGAGGATCTCGACGCGATGGTCGCGGCGCAGGAGCGTGCGACGGGCGTGACCGTATCCGCGACCGACGTGGAGCGCAGGCCGCTCGCGGTCGTCTCGGTCGTGGCGGCCGAAGGTCTCGCCGACGTGG
>VBHP01000089.1:33156-68971 GCA_005881435.1 Chloroflexota bacterium
CGTCCCCGGCGACGCGGTCATCGTGCTGCCCAACGACAAGGACATCACCCCCGCCGCCGAGCGCGCCGCGCACGAAGCGAAGAAGCCGGCGCGGGTCATTCCGACGCGATCGGTACCTCAGGGGGTCGCCGCGCTCGTCGCGTTCGACGCACAGGGAGAGCTCGATGCCGTGGCGAACGCCATGGCCGAGGCCGCTCGCCGGGCGCGGACGCTCGAGGTCACGCGCGCCGGGCGGACGACGACAGTCGACGGCGTGAAGGTGCGTGAGGGCGATTACATGGCGCTGCTCGACGGGAAGTGCGTGGGCGCGGCGCCGACCAGCGAGGAAGCCCTGCGCCTCGGCGCGAAGGCGGTCGGACGAGCGGAGCTCTGCACGGTGTATCTGGGCGCCGGCGTCGATGGCGATCATCGCCAGTCCGCGAGCGCGGTCTTGCAAGCCGCGTGTGGCTGCCAGGTCGAGGTCGTCGAAGGGGGACAACCGCACTACCCGTACATAGTCTCTGCTGAGTGACGACGAGGATCGCCGCACCGGATCTGCTGGACCAGCCTATCTCCCGTTTGCACGGCATGCGCAAGGACGCCGTCGGCGGGCTCGAACAAGGGCGTGCAGACGATCCGCGATCTGGTGTGGTACCTGCCGCGGGCGTACCACGACTTCTCCGAGATCCGCCCGATCGACCAGCTCATGCCGAATCAAGAGCAGACCGCCGAGGGCGTGCTGACCAACGTGCGACACATCCGCGCCTTCGCGGGCAAGCCGCGCACCGAAGCGGAGCTCGTCGACCGCACCGGACGCGTGCGGTTGGTGTGGTTCGGTCGCGAGCGCACCGAGCTCTCGAACGGGTTGCGCGTCCGCGTCGCCGGCAAGGTCGAGATCTTTCGTGGCATGCGCCAATTCATCCGGCCGCAGCTCGAGCGCGTCGGCCAGGAGGCCGTCCACACCGGTCGCATCAGTCCGATCTACAAGCTCACCGAAGGTCTGACCGAGGGGTGGATGCGGCGCTGGCTGCATACCGCCGTGCTCGGCGAGAAGGAGAGCGGCGCTTGGCGCGTGCGGCCAGCGCTCGACGCCATGACCGATCCGCTCCCCGAGACAGTGCGACTGCGCTACGGCTTGTCGCAAATCATCGAGGCGCTGCGCGAGGTGCACTTCCCGAGCGATGAGGACGCGCTCGCCGCGGCGAGACGGCGGCTGGCCTTCGATGAGCTGCTGACACTGCAGCTCGGCATGCTGCTGCGTCGCCGGCGCTGGACGGTGGCGGCGAGCGCGCCGGCGCTCTCGGCCGAGGACCGCCGCGTCGCGGCGTGGATCGCCGAGACCGGTCTCGCGCCGACCGCGGCACAAGAACGCGTGCTGGCCGAGATCCGTTCGGACATCGCCAAGACGGCGCCAATGTCGCGCCTGCTGATGGGAGATGTGGGATCGGGCAAGACGCTCGTGGCCGCGATCGCGATGCGCATCGCCGTCGACAGCGGTTATCAGGCGGTGCTGATGGCGCCGACGGAGCTCCTCGCCGAGCAGCACGTGAAGACGCTCGAGCGCTACTTCGGCGCGGGCGGACCACGCACGCTGCTGCTGTCGGGATCGCTGCGCGCCAAGGAGGTGCGCGAGGCTCGCGAGCGCATCGCCGGCGGCCTTGTCGATGTCGTCGTCGGCACCCACGCGGTGCTCGAGTCCGACGTCGCGTTCGCCAGGCTCGGCCTCGCCGTCGTGGACGAGCAGCATCGCTTCGGCGTCCGCCAGCGGTCTCTGCTCCGCGAAAAGGGTCGCGATCCACATGTGCTGCTGACGACGGCCACTCCCATCCCGCGCACGCTCGCGCAGACGATCTACCGCGACCTTGACGCGTCGTACATCGATCAAATGCCACCGGGCCGGCAGGCCGTGCGCACTGAGGTGCGCACAAGCGACGCTCTGGATCGAGTCTGGCCGTGGCTCCTGCAACGTCTGGGCGAGGGCGAGCAGGCCTTCATCGTCTGCCCGCGCATCGAGGACTCCGAGGAGGAAGAAGTCGCGTCGGCGGAGCGCACGTTCGAGGACCTGTCCTCGGGCGCGCTGCGCGACGTTCCTCTTGCCCTTCTTCACGGACGGCTACCCGCGGATCGCCGCGAGGACGTGATGCGCCGGTTCGCCGCGGGCGAGATCAAGGCGCTCGTCGCGACGACGGTGGTGGAGGTCGGCATCGACGTGCCGAACGCGACCGTGATGCTGGTCCTTGGCGCCGAGCGCTTCGGGCTGGCGCAGCTGCACCAGCTGCGCGGTCGTGTCGGCCGCGGCGAGAAGAAGAGCTTCTGCATCGTCATCAGCGACAAGGAGGGCAGCGCGCGCCTGGAGGCGCTGGCGCGCGAGCACGACGGCTTCAAGCTCGCCCAGGAGGATCTCCGTATCCGCGGTGCGGGAGAGTTCCTCGGCGCGCGGCAGTCGGGGCTGGACGAGCTGCGGATGGTCGACCTGGCGGACGTCGATCCGACGCTGTTGCGAGAGACATCCGCCGCCGCCGAGGCGATCCTCGACGCCGATCCGGAGCTGATGGATCGCGAGCACGGCGACATCGCCGCGTCCGTGGAGCGCATGTGGCGCCGGTACGCGCTGGCGTGAGGGTCATCGCCGGAGACGCGAAGGGCCGCCGACTGATCGCGCCGAAGACCACCTCGACGCGCCCGGCGACGGACCGGTTGCGCGAATCGATCTTTGGCACGCTCGGCGCGCGCAGCGAGGGCGCGGCGGTGCTCGACCTGTTCGCCGGCTCGGGCGCCCTGGGTATCGAGGCGCTGTCGCGGGGCGCGGCTCATGCGACCTTCGTCGATCGCGACCCTACTGCGGTCGAGGCGATCCGCCGCAACGTCGCCGCCACCGGGTTCGCCGATCGCGCACGGGTGGTGCGTGGCGATACCCTGGCATACCTGCGTGCGGACGAGGAGCTGTACGACGTCGTGTTCTGCGATCCGCCGTACGCCGACATGGAGCTGCTAGCGCTGCTGCTCGCCGGACCTGAGCTGCGGCGCGTCACGCGTGGGGTGCTGGTACTGCGGGCGTTGCGCAAGCATGCGCCGGCGGTCCCCGAGCAATGGGTCGTCGAGCGCGATCGCGACGTCGGCGAGGACGTGGTGCGTTATCTTCGTTGAGTTGTCGGCGTACATCGCCGTACACTGAACGTCCGAATGGACATCCAATTTCTGCTCGAACGACTCGAGGCGCTCGTGGTCAATGGCCGTAAGGTCCCGATGACCAGCCAGGTCGTCCTGGAGCAGGGAGCGGCTCTGGATCTCATCGACCAGATGCGCGCCGCCATCCCGGAGGAGGTCCGGCAGGCGCGGCGCGTGCACCAGGAAGGCGATCGGCTCATCCAGCGCGCGCGAGATGAGGCCGAGCACATCATCGCCGCGGCCCAGGAGCAGGGCGCGCGGCTGCTCCAGGACCACGAATTGATGCGGCGCGCCGAGGCCGAGTCGGCCCAGCTGGTCGAGCGGGCCGAAACGCAGGCCGAAGAGACGATGAGCGGTGCCGACAAATACGCCGCCGACGTGCTGCGTCGGTTGGAGAGCGACCTCGAGACGACGATGTCGACGGTGCGCACCTACCTCGGGATCCTGGAAGAGCGTGTCGGCGGAAGAGTCGTCGCGGGCGACCGCGAGGTGAAGGTTGAAGATCAGCGTCGCGCCCCTCATGAAGCAGCCCTACGGGGTGAGCGAAACCTATGATCTCGGCGAGTCGCCGATCACGCCACGCAGCGAGCATGCCGCGCTTCTAGAGATAGGCGTGCGCGCCGTCGAGGGCGACGCGCTGTTCACGCATACGAACCCCGGTATTCTGGTGCAAGGCACCGTCCGCGCCGACGTCGAGCTCGAATGCGGACGCTGCCTGGATCGTTTCATCGCCAGGGTCCCGGCGCGCCTCGAAGAGCAGTACTACGCCAGCATCGACGTCGTCTCGGGAGCGGTCCTCGCGGAGCCACCGCGTGACGCGCGTGTCATCGGTCACGATTTCCTGCTCGATGTGACGCCTCTGGTCCGCGAGCATGTCCTGCTGGAGCTGCCGCTGAAGCCGCTCTGCCGGGAGAACTGCGCGGGGATCTGCCCCACCTGCGGCGTGGACCAGAACGAGCGAGCGCATCGGCACGACGAGGTCGAAGACGAGCGCTGGTCGCAGCTCCGTACGCTGCTCGCGGACTTTGACAAGAAAAAATAGGAGAGGGAGCTCACGTGGCAGGACAGCCGAAGAAGCGCATCTCACGGGCCCGTCAAGGCGAGCGACGCAGCCACCTCGCGCTAAAAGCGCCGAACCTCGTGGCCTGCCCGCAGTGCCGGACGATGAAGCGGCCGCACGTGGTCTGCCCGAACTGCGGCACGTATCGCGGCCGTCAGGTCGTGGCGATCAAGCAGAAGAAGCCCGCCGCGACCTAACGCTTGAGTGTCGCCGCCGCGCCCCGGGTGACGATCGCGCTCGACGCGATGGGCGGCGACCGGGCGCCTGACCAGAACATCGACGGCGCGCGCGAGTACGTGCGCGCCGGAGGCCGCGCGCAGCTGATCCTGGTGGGTCGCCGCGCGGAGCTCGAGCCGCGCGTTCGCGCCGCCGGCCTGGACGCCGAGATCGTGGACGCGCCCGACGTCGTGGGCATGGGCGAGCATCCGTCGGCCGCGCTGCGCCGTCGCTCGGGGACGTCGATCGGTGTGGCCACGCAGCTGGTGAAAGAAGGACGCGCTGCGGCGGTCGTGTCGGCCGGGAATACGGGCGCGATGATGGCTTCGGCCGTGCTGATGCTTGGTCGTATCGCCAAGATCGATCGGCCGGCGCTGTCACAGGCGATCCCGACGCAGTCCGGCCGGATGCTCTGTCTCCTGGACATGGGTGCGACGGTCGACACCGACGCCCGCAACCTCCTGCAGTTCGCGATCATGGGCAGCCTGTTCATGGAGCGGGTCCACGGGATCGCCAACCCGAGCGTCGGCCTACTGAACCTTGGTGAGGAAGCGGGAAAGGGCAGCCGGGTGCTGCAAGAGGCCGAGGCGCTGCTGCGCAGGAGCGGTCTGAATTTCTATGGCAACGTCGAGGGCATCGACATCCCGCGCGGGACCGTGAACGTTGTCGTCTGCGACGGGCTGCTCGGCAACGCCGTGGTGAAGGCGATGGAAGGCACGCTCGACTACATTCGCACCGTCCTGCGGCGCGACATCTTCGGCGGACCGCTCGGCAAGATCGCTGGTCTTCTGGCGGCGCCGGGGATCCAGCGCTTCCGCCGCTCCTTCGACTACGAGATCTTCGGCGGTGCCCCACTGCTTGGAGTGAACGGCGTCGCCATCGTGACCCACGGACGCGCGCGTCCGCGGATGATCCGCTACGCCATCGAGGTCGCCGAGCGCGCCGCGGGGAGCGGTCTGGTCGAGGCCATTCGCGCCGGCCTGGAGGAGCGAGCGGAGACGCTGGCCGCGCCGCGATGAGTCGCGTCCGTTCGGGGCGCCATCCGGCGCGCCGGCTGGCGCTGCAGACGCTGTTCGAGTCAGACTTCCACGGCCCGCTGGTTGATCCGAAGTCGACCTGGGAGCGCGGCGTGCACCGCGCAGGGCTGTCGGAGACCGCGGGACAGTTCGCCTGGGAGCTGGTCGAAGGCGTGATGGCGAACAGGCTGGAGCTCGACACCGAGATCGAGCGGTTTGCGCCGGAATGGCCGGTGGCGCAGCTGGCGCCGATCGACCGCAATATCCTGCGGATCGCCCTGTTCGAGCTACGGCACCAGCCGGACACGCCTGCCGCCGCCGTCATCGACGAGGCCGTGGAGCTGGCGAAGGATTTTGGCAGCGAGGCGAGCCCGAAATTCGTCAACGGGGTCCTCGCCAGCGCGGTCCGAGAAGGTCCGCGTTGACAGGACGCGCACCGTGACCGGACACTACGCCCACTCCGCCAGCGTGGCGGCGGCTTAGGAGGTGACTGCTTGGCCGCGACTCAGCAGGAGATCTACGAGAAGCTGAAGAAGATCATCGTCGAGCAGCTCGGCGTCGACGAGACCGATGTCACGATGGAAGCGTCGTTCGTCGATGATCTCAACGCCGACTCGCTCGACCTCGTCGAGCTCATCATGAGCCTCGAGGAGGAGTTCGGCACCGAGATCTCCGACGAGGACGCCGAAAAGATCAAGACCGTCGGCGACGCGGTGCAGTACATTGAAGAGAAGGTGTAGTTCCTAACGTCGCCGCCCGCAGGGGAGAATGCGGACGGCGAGCGTCGCGAACCGGGAGTGTCGGGGCAGGGATCGAGAAATCGATCCCTGCCTTTGCGTTTTGAAAGGAGAACACGAGACGAAGGCGAAGAGTGGATCGAAGCGCAAGCCCGCGGCGGCGGCACTGCGTGCCCGCGGATCGCCGTCCGGTCCGGAGGCGAAGGCGAAGTACCGCTTTCGCGATCGGCGCCTGCTCGAGACCGCGCTGACCCATCGCTCGTATCTCCACGAACACAACGACGAACGCAGCGGCGACTTCGAGCGGCTCGAGTTCCTCGGCGATGCCGTCATCGACCTCGTCGTGGCGGAGCGTCTGTACAAGAAATTCCCCGACTTGCACGAGGGCGAGCTCACGGCGATCCGCGCCTCGCTCGTGTCCGGCAACGCGCTCGCGCCGATCGGCGTGCGGCTGGCTCTGCCGAAAGCGGCGCGCCTCGGTCGCGGTGAGGAGGAATCGAGCGGCAGGGAGCGCGCCGGGCTCGCGGCCTCGCTATTCGAGTCGTTCGTTGGCGCGGTGTACCTCGACGGCGGGTACGAGAGTGCGCGCGTGCTGGTCGAGCGAGCGATGGCCCGCGAGCTCCGAGGGTTGCAGGCGGCACCGCCGAAGTCCGGGAAGACGCTGCTACAGGAGTGGGTGCAGGCGCAACATCTGCCGCTGCCGCGTTATCTCGTCGTGGAAGTTCGCGGACCCGAGCATCAGCGCGACTTCCGCGTCGCCGTCGAAGTCGACGGCCGCGTCGCTGAGGGATCGGGGATGAGCAAGCGCGAAGCCGAAGAGGCCGCGGCGTCTGCGCTGTTGGACAAGCTCACGGCATGACCGAGGAGAAGCTGCGCGTCATCGAAGGTGGTGCGGACAAGCCGCATGCGGTCCTGCGCAGCCTCACGGTAATGGGGTTCAAGTCCTTCGCGGCGCGCACCTATCTGGAGTTCGCTCCCGGGATCACTGCGATCGTCGGTCCGAACGGCGCGGGAAAATCGAATCTGAGCGAGAGTATTCGTTGGGCGCTCGGCGAGGGCACAGCTCGTCATCTTCGTGCCAAGAAGAGCGAAGACCTGATCTTCGCTGGATCAGAGACGCGCAAGGCGATCGGCATGGCCGAGGTCGTGATGCATCTCGACAACTCCTCCGGGCGCCTGCCGATCTCCTTCACCGAGGTCGAGATCGCGCGCCGTTTCTATCGCAGCAACGAATCCGACTACCTGGTGAACCGCGCGAAGGTGCGGCTGCGCGACCTGCAAGACCTACTTGCCGGCGCGAACCTCGCCGACAATCCCTTCGTCGTCATCGGTCAGGGCCTCGTCGATCAGGTACTGGCGCTGAAGCCGTCCGACCGGCGGATCGTGATCGAGGAAGCAGCCGGGACGCGGCGGCTGCACCTGCGCCGCGAGGAGGCGCTGGCCAGGCTCATCGCGGCCGAGGGCGAGCTCGTCCGCGTGAACGACATCCTCCGCGAGATCGGGCCGCGCCGCGAGCTCCTGGAGGAGCAGGCCGGCAAATGGCGCGAATACGAGTCGGTCCGCACCGAGCTGCGCCGCCGCGCCCTGCGCTGGTATCGCGACTCCTACGGCGAGTCCGCGAGCGCGCGCGATGATCTGCGGGGCCGGCTGCTCGCGGTCGACGCCGAGCTGGCGCGCATCGCCGAGGAGGTCGGGAGCGCCGAGGGCGCCGCGACCGTCGATGAGGAGAGCCTCACCTTCGCCCGCGCCGACGAGGAGCGTGCGCGCGCTGACGCGCAGTCCGCCGGCGCGGCGGACACGCGAGCGCGTGAAGAGCTTGCCGCGCTCCGCGCGAGCTTTGCCGCGATCGCCGAGCAGCACGGGTCGGCCGCGGCCTCGCTGGCATCGATCCCGGCCGAGATCGCGTTGCTGAGCGAGCGTTTGGAACGGCTCGATGCCGAGGTCCGCGGCGCGGCGGAGACGGCGCGCCATGCCGCCGGCAGGCTTGCCGACACCGAGCGCGGGCTTGCGCAGCGGCAGGCGGTCGCGACCGCGTCGAGCGCGCAGCGTCTTGCCGCCGAGCGGGAGGTGCTGCTCCGAGAGAGCGCCGTCACGGCGGCGCGCAACGAGAGCGCGAATCTGCAACGACGCGAGGCAGCGCTGGCCGAGCACGCCCGCCAGATCGACCTCGAGCGCAGCGACCGGTCGGAGGAGCGCGATGCCATCGCCTCCGGTTTGGAGCGCGCCCGGCGCGCGATCGACACCGCGTCGCGCAGCGCTGAAGCGCTGGCGAACGAAAGCGGCACGCTGCACGGGGAGCTCGCGCGCATCGAGGCGGAGTTGGTGCTCAGTCGCGGACGGATCGGCGCGTTCGAGGACGCGCTGGGTCGAGCGAAAGACGAGCTCGAGACGCGGCGAAAGGCGCTGGCCGCCGATTCGCCGGTGCTGCCGCAGGGACTGTGGTGGCTGTTCGAGCGGGTGCGGGTGCCGCACGACGTCGAGCCCGCGGTACGCGCGGCCCTCGGCGCCCGCGTGGTGGTGTCCGATTCGTTGGCGCAAACGACCGCGCTTCGCGAGTCGGGGCTCCGCGATGCGACGATCGTCGCCGGCGCCGCCACGCCGGCGCCGCGCGGCGTCCCGGGGACACCGCTCTCGGACGCGCTCGAATATGCCGACCCCGACGCCGCGACGGTTGCGCGGGCCGTCCTCGGCGGCGTGTATCTCGTGGAGCAGGAGCGCACGGCGCTCGCGCGCGCGAAGGATCTGCCACCCGGCATTCGGCTCGTTACGCGTTCTGGCGTCGCCGTCGAGCGCGGCGCCGCGCGCATCGTCGCCGATGCCGCGGATGATCTTGCCGCGCGGCGCCGCTTGGCCCAGGTCGAGGACGTCATCTCCCGTCTGTCGCGCGAGAGCGACGCGGCGCGCTCGGCGGAGCACGAGCTCGAAGCGGAACGCGAGCGACTCGCGGCGGCGCTGGCGGGACGAGACAGGGAGCTCGAAGGCGCGCGGGACCAACGCTCGAAGGCCGAAACCGACGAGCGCAGGCTGCTGGCGCAGGACGCGGGTGTGCACGACGCGATGCGAGCCGCGTCGGCGCGGCTCGAGGCCCTCGAACGCGAGCGCGGCGAGGTTCGTGCGCGCCTGTCGGCACTCGCGCGGGAGTCCGACGCCTCCGTCGTCGCGCGCGCTGAGGCGACCGACGCGTTGTCGCGCGCCGAGGGCGCCGAGCGTTTGGCCCTGGACGAGCTGCGCGAATCCGAGGGTGCCGCGGCCGAGGCGCGGCTGGAGACCGCCACGGCCGAAGAGCGCCGGGCGACCGCCGCGCGAGTACGCGAGGCGCTGACCGATCAGATCGCGGCCGCTGAGCGACGGCACCAACTCGAGGCCGAGCGGGTCCGCGGGCTAGCGACGCATCAGGAAGACGCCGCGGTGCGCGTCGAGCGCGCGCGGCACCAAGCGGAGGAGATAGCGGAACGCACGCGTGTGTCGCATCAGACCTGGGAACGCACTCGAGAACGAGCCCTGCGCGCCGAGAACGCGCGGCGGGACTCGGAGCAGCGGGCAGCGAAAGGACGCGAACGAATGGCCGAGCTGCGCGGCGAACGCTCGCGCCTCGCGGCCGAGGAGGAGCGTGCGAATGCCGCGCTGCGGCTGCTCGACGAGCAGGTGCGCGCCGAGCTTGGACTGGCCGACGACGAACCGCTGCCGGAGCCCGCGAGCATCGACATCGAAGCAGCGGAGCACGGCCGCACCGCGCAGCAGGAGCTGCGCGACCTCCAGAAGCTGCGGCGCCGGCTCATCGCGCTCGAGCCGGTGAATCCGCTCGCGTCGGAGGAGCTCGCAGAGGTGGCGCAGCGACACGATTACCTGCGGACGCATCAGGCCGACCTGGAGAAGGCCATCACCGATCTGCGCTCGCTCGCGGACGAGCTGGCGCGAACGATCGCGGAGCAGTTCTCGTCGACGCTCCTGGCGGTCGACCGCGAGTTCGCCGCCTTCTTCACCCGTCTGTTCAACGGCGGCACCGCCTCGCTGCGCATCGCCGAGAGCGATGACGACCGCGACGAGGCGGGTATCGACATCCTGGCGCGGCCTCCGGGGAAGCGTGTCTCCAGCCTGGCGCAGCTCTCGGGGGGCGAGCGCGCGCTGACCGCGGTCGCATTGCTGCTGGCGATCCTGCGCGTGCGGCCCGCGCCGTTCTGCGTGCTCGACGAGGTCGATGCCGCGCTCGACGAGCGGAACGTCGGACGGTTCACCCAAGCGCTGCGAGAGTTGACCGATCGCACGCAGTTCGTCGTGATCACGCACAACCGCGGGACGATCGAGGCCGCCGACGCGCTCTACGGCGTGTCGATGGACGCGAGCGGGGTGTCGAAAGTCGTGTCGCTCCGCCTGGCGGATCTGGACAAGTCCCGCGCCGGAAGCGCCTAGCCGCTGGGGCGAAGCATCGCCAGCGCGATCAGCGGGCCGGCGATCGCGATCGCTGCACCCGCGAACGTGAGGGCTGTGCTCTCGAGCGCGACGGCCCACGGGACGCGAAGCCACAGCCGGAACGTCGGCGGAAGAAGCACCGCGTTCACGGCCGCGAGCCACGACGGCACCACCAGCACCGGTCCGCCTGGTGCGCGGTATGCGTCGTTGGGATAGAAGAACGCGTGCAGCGGGACCTGAACGACGAGCGCCGCGGCGCCGAGCGTGAGATAGACACCCGTGAGCGCCCGGGTCAACGGCAGGCGACGACCGAGCGCGCCGGCGATCGCGCCGGCACCGACGCCGAGCGCGGTCGCGAACGACCAGTAGGGGAACGCCAGGTCGAGAAAGCCCGGGATCGGCGGAATGACGCGATAAAGCGTTTCGAGCGTGACCGCGGCGACGATCCAGCCGCCGCCGACGACCACCGCCGCGGCGAGCAGGTCGATGATCGAGCCCGCATATGCCGCGGCGAGAAACGGCACCGCGGCAAAGAAAGGCTGCGGCAGAGCGAACGCGGTCGGCAGCGCGAGCATCGCGTGCGCTCCGGCCAGCGCACCGCCGAGCACGCGCGCGCGTGCATCGCCGCGCGACAGCATCGCGCTCGCGACCGAGCACAGCGACAGCGTGGCGAGAAAGACAACTGGGCCGGCGAGCTGCAACGGGAAGCGCGCGGTCATCTCCGCGAACGGCAACGCGAGCTGGGAGCAGCCTTGCGTGCCGCCGCCGGCGCCGGTCGAACACTGCTCGGCGCGATACGTGGAGGTCGCGAGCGCGAGACCAGAGAGCGCGATCGTCGCGATCGCCCCGCACCACGACAGCAGTGAACGGATCAGGCTTGGTCTCTTCACAATGCTCCGGTGACAGTACGTCCCTTCGAAGCCGGTCTGGCGAAGACGCGCCGCTCGTTCCTCACGCGTCTTCGCGATCTCGCCCTTCAACCTCGCTTGGACGCGGCGTACTGGGAGGAGTTCGAGGCGGTCCTTGTCGGCACCGATCTCTCCGTCTCGCTCGTGGACGAGATCGTCGCGAGGCTGCGCGACCGTGAGGCCCGTTTCCAACTGAACGGACCGCAACAGGTCGAGAGTGCATTGCGCGAAGAGCTGCTGGCGGTGCTTTCGGTCGGGAGGGCGGACCTTCGGCTCGACGGTGCGCCGGCGCTGATCCTGCTGGTGGGCGTGAACGGCAGCGGCAAGACCACCAGCGCGGCGAAGCTGGCGCGACGGCTGGCGCGAAGCGGGAAGAAGCCACTGCTCGCCGCGGCCGATACCTTTCGCGCGGCCGCCATCGAGCAGCTCGAGACGTGGGCCAGGCGCGTGCAGGTTCCCATCGTGTCCGGCAAGCCCGGGGGCGACCCGGCCGCGGTCGTGTTCGACGCCATGCAATCGGCGCAGGCGCGCGGCGCGGACGTCGTGATCGCCGACACCGCCGGACGGCTGCACACGAAGGAGCACCTCATGGCGGAGTTGTCGAAGGTCGTGCGCGTCGCGGCTCGCGCCCGCGAGGGTGCACCGGATGAGGTCCTGCTCGTCCTCGACGGCACGACGGGTCAGAATGCCATCCCGCAAGCGCGCACCTTCACACAGGCCGCGCGCGTCACCGGCCTCGTTGTGACAAAGCTCGACGGCACCGCTAAGGGCGGCGCGGTGTTCACCGTGACGCGGGAGCTCGGGCTGCCAGTCAAGTACCTCGGAGTGGGGGAGGGGATGGACGACCTCGTGCCGATGCAGCCGGAGCAATTCGTCGAGGCGATGTTCACTCGGGATGCCTGAGGTGCGTCCGCTCTCGGCCGAGGGCGCGGTCGACGTCACGAGCCTGTACATCGACTTGCTCGGCGGCGAGGCAGAGGGCGATCGACCGCACGTGGCCCTGAACATGGTTGTCTCAGCGGACGGTCGCGCGACCCTCGCGGGAACGGCCGACATCGGATCGCGGACGGATCGCGCATTGCTGCGTCATCTGCGCAGCCTCGCCGACGCGGTGCTCATCGGAGCCGGCACGCTCCGGGCCAACGACTTCACGCCCCGGGTCAGCAGCCGCGAGGCGATGGATCGGCGCGAGCTGGCGGCGCGCCCACCGCAGCCGCTCGGCATCGTGGTCTCGCGACTCGGCGACGTGCCGCTCGATCGCAAATTCTTCGCGCTGCCGCAGGAGCGTCTCGTCGCCGTCAGCGAACGCGCCGGCGAGGCAGCCCGCGAGCGGGTGCGCAAAGCGGGCGCGACGGTCGTCGCATTCGGCGCGAGCGAGGTCGATCTGCCCGCGCTGCTGCGGTGGTTGCTGCGCGAGCGCGACGTTCGGGTCGTGCTGTGCGAGGGCGGCCCGCATCTGGTCGGCCAGCTGCTGCGAGCACGCCTCATCGACGAGGTCTTCCTCACCCAAGCCTGGCGCGTCACTGCCGAGCCCGGAGCGCTGTCGTGGGTCGAGAGCGAGGCCGCACTCGACGTGCGGCTCGAGCCGCGCGAGTCGTATGAGGGCGACGGCGAACGCTACGGGCGCTTCCGCGTCACGTACTCTCGATAGTGATGTTCGAGCAGCTCAGCGATCGCCTCACCGGCACGTTCGACCGCCTGCGCGGCAAGCCGAGAGTGACGGACTCGGATCTCGACGAAGCGCTGCGCGACATCCGCATCGCTCTGCTCGAAGCCGACGTCAACTACGCCGTGGTCAAGGACCTCGTGGCGCGGGTGCGCGAGCGCGCGAAGGGTCAGGACGTGCTGCAGACGATCTCGGGCGCGCAGCAGGTGGTGAAGATCGTGCACGACGAGCTCGTCGCGACCCTCGGCACGACCGAATCGCCGCTGCAGTTCGCGGCGCAGCCGCCCACGGTGATCCTGCTCGTCGGGCTTCAGGGGTCCGGGAAGACCACGACCGCGGCAAAGGTGGCGAGCCTGATACGTAAGAAAGGACGGCGCCCGGTGCTCGTGGCCGCGGACCCGTATCGGCCGGCCGCCGTCGAGCAGCTCATGACGCTGGGCAAGCAGCTGGACCTTCCCGTCCGGGTCGCCAACGGAGAGCAACCGCCCGAGCTCGTGGCCAGCGCCGCCGCCGAGTCCTCGCGCGATGGGCGCGACGTCGTCGTCGCCGACACGGCCGGCCGGCTGCACATCGACGACGAGATGATGCGCGAGCTCGAACGGATGGTCGCGCTGACGCAGCCGGCGGAGATCCTCCTAGTGGCCGACGCGATGACCGGTCAGGACGCGGTGCGCGCGGCCTCGGAGTTCCGGGCCAGGCTGCCGCTGACCGGCATGATCCTCACCAAGGTCGATGGCGACGCCCGCGGTGGCGCGGCCCTTTCGATCCGCGCCGCGACGGGCGTGCCGATCAAGTTCCTCGGCACGGGTGAGAAGCTCGATGCCCTTGAGCCGTTCCACCCCGATCGCCTGGCCGGGCGGATCCTCGGCATGGGCGACGTCTTGACGCTGGTCGAGCGAGCGCAGGAGCACGTCGACCAGAAGCAGGCCGAGGAGCAGGCGAAGAAATTCCTCGAGGCGCGGTTCACGCTCGACGACTTCCTGTCGCAGTTGAAGCAGGTGCGCAAGCTCGGACCGCTGTCGCAGCTGCTGTCGATGGTGCCGGGCATGAATCAGATGGCGAAACAGATGCCGGAGGCCGAGGCCGAGCGCGAGCTCACGAAGCTCGAGGCGATCATCTCCTCGATGACGATGGCCGAGCGTGCCGATCCGTCGATCATCTCCGGATCGCGGAGACGCCGTATCGCCCGCGGCAGTGGGACGACGGTGCAGGACGTCAACCAGCTATTGAAGCAATTCGTGGAGATGCAGAAGCTCATGCGCCAGATGGGGACGATGGCCAAGAGCGGCCGTCTGCCGCGCTTCCCCGGTCTCGTGCGCTAGATGCGGGCGCGACCCGATCAGGTCGAGCCTGCCGTTCGGGTCACCGCGATACTCGTTGGCTGGCTCGTCGACACCCTGAGCACCAGCATCGCCGGCATCCCGCTTCTTGCCGCCTTCGGCGTCGACGCCCTGGATCAGACCGCGGTCGACCGGCTCAACGACGCGCCCGACTTTCTCGTCGCATCCCTCGCTCTGGGGCTCGTCTGCACCGCGCTGGGCGGGTTCGTCACGGCGCATCTGGCGCGCGGAGCGGAGATGCGCAACGCGGTGGTCATGGGCGTCGCCAGCGCGGCCAGCGCGCTGCTGCTGGCACTCACCGGCGTCGGCGGGCCGCCGGTCTGGTACCTCGGCCTCGGCACCGCGCTCACCGTGCCGGCCGCCGCGGTGGGCGCGCTCGTCCGCGAGCGCACGCGCACCGAGGCTGGTAAGCTTTGAGCAGTTGCGCCGGTTGCTTACCGGCGCGTCTTCGTGTGGCAGACCCTTTCGATTTTTGTTGATCGAGATGGGTCAAATCCAAAGGGTCTGGTAGGAGGTCCGCAGTACGTGGCAGTTCGCATCCGCTTGCGCCGCGTTGGTAAGAAAAAAGAGCCCCACTACCGCATCGTCGTCGCCGATTCGCGGTCTCCGCGCGACGGCAAGTTCATCGAGAACATCGGTCACTACGATCCGACGAAGGATGACGCTCTGGTGATCAAATCCGAGCGGGCGAAGTACTGGTTCAGCAAGGGCGCGCGTCCCACCGCGACCACTCGCGATCTACTGGTGAAGAGCGGCCTCGGCGACAAAGAGGTCCCCGCCGCCGTCCGCGACTAGCAGCGCCATGTCGCGGATGTCGGACCTGCTCACGCACCTGGCGAAGCAACTGGTGGACAAGCCTGACTCGGTCGCGGTGACCGAGACCGTTGACGGCGACATGGTGAAGCTGCACCTCGCCGTCGCGGAAGAGGATGTCGGGAAAGTGATCGGTCGAGGCGGACGGATCGCGAAGGCCATCCGCGCCATCCTGAAAGTGATGGCGACGCGTGATGGCACCAAGGTCAACCTCGAGATCGATTAACCGTCCCGACAGCGTCGTGGTCGGGATCATCCGCGGCGCCCACGGCGTCCGCGGTGAGCTGCGCGTCGCGCCGGACACGGACAATCCCGAACGCTTCGTTACCGGACGGGTCCTCGAGGTCGAGGGCGTGGGCCAGCGAACGATCCGCAGCGTCCGCGGCACCAAAGGCGACGTCATCCTGGGCCTCGATGGCATCGACGACCGCGACGCCGCCGAGATGCTGCGGGGCCGCGAGCTCCGCGTTCCCATCGACGAGGCGCGCCGCGAAACGCCGGGCCATCTATGGGCGGATCTGGTCGGCATGGATGTGGTCACCGAGCGAGGCGAATCCCTCGGCCTGCTGTCAGAAGTGCTGCGCCCCGGCGGCAACGACGTCTTCGTCGTTCGGACCGAAGGCGGTAGCGAGCTGCTGCTGCCCGCGATCGATAGCGTCGTGCTCGAGATCGACATCGTCGAACGGCGGATGGTCGTCCGTCCCCAGGAGTCGGCCTGAAATGCGCATCGACGTGATCACCCTGTTCCCGGAGATGTTCGAAGGGCCGCTTCGCGAGTCGATCATTGGCCGCGCCCGGGAGCGCGGCCTTTTGATCCTTGGTTTGCACGATCTCCGCGAGTACGCCACCGATCGCCACCACGTCGTGGACGACGCGCCGTATGGCGGCGGGGCCGGCATGGTCTTGAAGGTCGAGCCGATCGCGGCGGCGCTGCGCGACGTCAAGCGCGAGGGTGCGCGGGTGATCCTGCTATCGCCACAGGGACGCGTGTTCACGCAAGAGGTCGCGCGGGAACTCGCCGTGAGCACATCGGGATTTGTCCTCGTGTGCGGCCGCTACGAAGGCTTCGACGAGCGAGTCCGGAGCCTCGTGGACGACGAGATCTCGATCGGCGACTACGTCCTCACCGGCGGAGAGCTGGCCGCGATGGTCGTCATCGATGCGGTGTGCCGTCTCGTGCCTGGCGTGATCGAGGCGGCGTCGCTGGAGCACGAGTCGCACACGTCAGGGCTGCTGGAGTACCCGCAATACACCAGGCCGCCCGAGTTCGGCGGCATGCGCGTGCCAGACGTGCTGCTGTCGGGCGACCACAAGGCCATCGCGCAGTGGCGCGAGAGTGAAGCGCGAAAACGAACGCGTGATCGCCGGCCCGATCTCGAAGGCGCGCGACCCGATGCGGCGGAGCTCGCCGGCGATTACGCCAGCGGCGTCGGCTCGTATCGATTGGCGCGCAAGTACGGTCTTTCGCCCGCGACGGTGCGGGCCCGACTTCGCGCGGCTGGTGTCGCGCTCCGACCGGCGCGTCAGGCGGCGCGCGGTCCGAGCGCGGAAGACGTCGCGCGACTGCACGCGTCGGGCATCGGCGTGCGCGAGATGGCGCGACGCTTCGGCGTCTCGCACGTGACGATCCTGAATCGATTGAAGCGCACGCAGAAGAGTTGACTCTGCTAGCATCGACCTCCCGTGAGTGTTGCGACGATGAACAACCGAGACATCCTTGCGTCCATCGCGGCCGAGCAGGTCAAGACCGGCCTGCCGGACGTCCGGCCAGGAGACACCGTGCGCGTCGCGGTCCGCGTCGTGGAAGGCAATCGCGAACGGACGCAGTCGTTCGAAGGCACGATCATGCGCGTGCGCAACGGCGGGCTCGACCGCCAGATCACGGTACGGCGGATCTCCAACGGCGTCGGCGTGGAGCGGACATTCCTGATGCATTCGCCACGGGTCGAGAAGATCGAGATCGTCCGGCGCGGTCACGCCCGACGCGCGGCGCTCTATTTCCTGCGCGAGCGTGTCGGCAAGGCAGCCACTCTCCGCGAGAAGCGCAAGACCACCTAGCGCCTCCCCCTAAACTTCACTCCCGATGCCCTCTCTGCGGTACGAGCGCGAGCTCTTCACGCGCGGCTTCACGCGCGTCGTCGGTGTCGACGAGGTCGGCATGGCGTCGCTCGCCGGCCCCGTTGTCGCAGCCGCGGTCGTGGTCACCCCCGAGGTGAAGCTGATCCGGCGCGTGCGTGACTCCAAGCTCCTGACACGCAAAGAGCGGGAGGACCTCGTACCGCTGATCCGCGCGCGCGTCACACGCGTGGGCATCGGCGCAGCCTCCGTCCGCGAGATCGATCGGCTGAACATCTATCACGCCAGCCATGTCGCGATGCAACGCGCTCTCCGCCAGCTCGGCGAGTTCGATCACGTGCTCGTCGACGGCAGACGCATCCTCGACCCGGCGTTCGTGCCCGGCCGTCACACCGAGATCGTCAGGGGGGATGCGAAGTCCTTCGCGATCGCGGCGGCGTCGATCGTGGCCAAGGTGACGCGCGACACGCTGATGGCCCGTCTCTCGCTGCGGTATCCCGGGTATGGCTGGGAGCACAACGCCGGTTACCCGACCATCGATCACCGCACGGCAATCCGCGAGCGCGGCGTGACCACCATCCATCGTCGCGACTTTGGGACCGTGCGCATCCTGCTTGCTGCCGAGCAGATCGAGCTGGCGCTGGCGGAGGTCTAGCGGACGACGACCGTCCCTTTCATCTGCGGATGGACGCCACAGTGATAGGGGAACGTGCCGGCCAGGGCGAAGGTGAACGAGGCGTCCTTGTCGGGATCCACGCTCAGGTCGAACGGCCGGCCCGGCGAGTCGGATGTCACGGTGTGAAATTGCGCCCCGGCGTTGTGCCACGTCACCTTCGTGCCGACAGACACGTGGATCAGCGCGGGCGCATACGAAAAGGATTCGATCGCCGCAGTGGGCTCCACGATTGCGACACGATCGGTGCTGACCGCGCCCGGTGAAGGAGACGGCGTCGCGCTCGGGGCGCAGGCCGACAGGACGAGGACCAGGGCTAGAAGACGCATCCGGCGGGGGACGCCATACGTATCGCTGGCGAAGACGCATTCCGGAGGAGGGACAGAGTGAGGAATCCGACCTTCGCGATCCTGGCTGCAGCGGTGCTATTCGTGGCGGCGTGCGGTGGCACCGCGGCCCCCAGCGCGAGCCCGACCCAGGCCAACCAGCTCACGTACGGCGCCGATCTCAAGGCTTCGAACGAGGTGCCGCCGATCACCGATGACGAGAAGAATGCGAACGGGACCGCGACCATCACCTTCGACCTTACGCGCGACTCGGCCGGTAAGATCACGGCCGCGACGGCGAAGTTCGACTTCAGCGTGAAGGACCTGACGCCCGCGTCCAAGGTCACCCTTGCGCACATCCACGGCGCTCCGGCTGGCCAGAACGGCAACGTCCTGGTGAACACGGGTCTCAGCGCGGACACGGGTCTCACCGGCGCGACCGTCACGTTCCCGACCAAGACCGGCGTGACCGTGGATCCGGCATTGATGCAGCAGATCATCGACAACCCCGGCAACTACTACTTCAACGTCCACAGCGCCCTCCACGGTGGTGGGGTCGTGAGGGGTCAGCTCACCAAGAAGTAAACCGTCGCGCCGAGTGAAGTAGCCCTTCCGGGCAGCGCTTCCGCAACGAGACCGTTAAATGGCGGTCTCGTTTGCGTTTCCAGCGGCGTCCGATGTGACCTTTGGTGGATCGGCGCAGCATCGGCGCGAACGCCGAGTCCGTCGCCGTTCGCGCGATCAGCGCACGCGGCTATGTGGTCGTAGCGCGGAACGTGCGCTCGCGCGCGGGCGAGCTCGACATCATCTGCCGCGACGGCGACGCGTTCGTGTTCTGCGAGGTGAAGGCGCGTCAACCATCCTCGTTCGGGGTGGCCGTCGAAGCGATCACCGCGGCCAAGCGACGACGCCTGGAGCGTCTCGCGCAGACGTACCTGGCCCGGATCGGGAGGCGCGATGCCGCCTACCGGCTGGAGCTGATCGCCGTCGACCTGCGCGGGGGTGAGGCCGAGCGCGTCCGAATCGTGCCGTTGAATTGGTAGACCCGTACCGGTCGTAAGTACCAGGGCGTCGAGCGATGCCCCGCCGATACGGTCCTGAGCCGTGGCCGCGCTCGCCGCCGAAGGGACCGCGCGCGGCCTCGCGACCACGCGCGCTTGCGCGCTGTGGGGACTGGACGCACAGCTCGTCCGCGTTGAAGTCGACGTCGCACCCGGTCTGCCGTCGATGCACGTCGTGGGGCTCGCCGATGCGGCAATCCGCGAGGCACGCGAGCGGGTCCGGTCGGCGGTCCGGAACAGCGGCTTCGAGTTTCCGCTCCGGCGGATCACCGTGAATCTCGCACCCGCCGACCGCCGCAAAGAGGGGACCGGCTTCGATCTCGCGATCGCGGTAGGGGTCCTTCGCGCCAGCGGCCAGCTGCAGTCGACGGCCGATCCGCTGCTCGTGGCGGAGCTCGCGCTCGACGGATCGCTCCGCCCGGTACGCGGCTGCCTGCCGCGCGTCGCGGCCGCCGCCGCGCGGGGGGTCGACGAAGTCGTCGTCTCGCGGGAGAACGCGTCCGAGGCCGCGGCGGTGGATACGCTCGCGGTTCGAGCGGCGAGGACACTTCGCGAGGTCGTCGCGCATCTCGACTCGACAGCGCCCATCGTCGGCGAGCCTGCGGCACCACTCGGCGAGGACACGTCCGGAGGAGAAGTCGATTTCGCCGACATCGCCGGACAGGCGAGTGCGCGGCGCGCGCTGGAGATCGCTGCCGCCGGCGGGCACAACGTCCTTCTCGTCGGTCCGCCCGGGACGGGAAAGACGCTCCTCGCACGCGCCTTTCCGGGCATCCTGCCGGCATTCACGCCGCGCGAACGCTTCGAGGCCAGCGTGGTCCATAGCGTCGCCGGCCTGCTCGGGCCGGACCGACCGTTGCTCGCGGCACGACCGTATCGGGCGCCGCATCACACGCTGTCCGCATACGCGCTCGTCGGCGGAGCCTCGCCACCGCGGCCCGGAGAAGTGAGCCTCGCGCATCGTGGTGCGCTCTTCTTGGACGAGCTCCCGGAATATCCGGCCGCGGCACTTGAGGCGCTGCGCGAGCCGCTTGAAGACGGGCGTATCACCATTTCGCGGGCGGGCGCGGCCGCGACGTATCCGGCGCGGACGATCCTCGTGGCGGCGATGAATCCGTGCGCCTGTGGCTTCTTCGGCGACGCCGAGCGCGAGTGCCGCTGCCTTCCCGAGCAGGTCGCGCGTTATCGAGCGCGGATCAGCGGACCGCTGCTCGATCGCATCGACCTTCGCGTCGGCGTCCCGCGCGTCCAAGCCGCGGCGCTGCGGTCGGTATCCGCCGAGCCATCCCACGCGATCCGCGAGCGTGTCGAGGGGGCGCGTCGCGCTGCCCGGGCACGAGGCGTCCTGGCGAATGCGGAGCTGCCGTTGTCGGCGCTGCGACGCTGGTCTCGACTCTCCGACCAAACGCACGCGCTCCTCGAGCTGGCCGTGGCCAAAGATCGCCTGTCATCGCGTGGATATCACCGCGTCATTCGCGTCGCGCGCACCATCGCCGATCTCGAGTCGAGTGCGGAGATCGCGGAGCTGCATCTGGCCGAGGCGCTCTCGCTCCGCCGCGAGCTGTGATCCTGACCCGCGCCGATCCGTCCTATCCCGCGCACCTGGCGCAATGTCCAGATGCGCCGGAGGCGCTGCACGTTCGCGGCGCGTTTGTCCGCGGCGACGAGATCGCAGTGGCCGTGGTCGGCACCCGGTCGATGACGTCGTACGGCGAACGTGTCGCGTGCGACCTCGCGCGCGATCTCGCGCTGTCCGGTGTCACGGTGGTGAGCGGCCTCGCGCACGGCATCGATGAGACCGCGCATCGCGCCGCCCTGGATGCGGGCGGTCGGACGATCGCGGTGCTCGGCTGCGGCCTCGCAGCGTTTCACGGCAGCATCGCCCGACGGCGATTGCTGGAGCGGATCGCCACAGGAGGCGCGGTCGTGAGCGAGTACGACGACGACTTCGCCGGCGCCGCGTGGACCTTCCCGGTGCGCAACCGCATCATCGCCGGACTGACGCTGGCGACCGTGGTGGTCGAGGCCGGCGCGCCCTCGGGCGCACTGATCACGGCCGCGCGCGCTCTGGACTACGACCGCGCCGTCTTCGCGGTGCCGGGCAGCATCTACGGCGCGAAGTCGATCGGTTGCCACCGGCTCATCACCGAGGGACGTGCTCGTTTGTGTCGTCGCGCCGCCGACGTGCTCGCCGAGGTTGGCGCGATGCTCCCCGCGCGAGAGCGCCCACGGCTGCCACTGTCGCCACTCGAGCGCGCCGTCTTCGAGGCCGTGTTCGCCGAGGCGCGGCACATCGACGAGATTGCGCGTGATGCCGCGCGACCAGTCGAGGAAGTCAGCGCGACGTTAACGCTCCTGGAGCTGCGCGACCTCGTCCGCGGCGTCGGAGACGGCCGCTTCGTCGCCCGCGTGTCGTGACGTGTCCGATCGCGCCCGTTCGCGTGACCGCTGAGCGGTCCGAGCCGTAGAATGGCCGTCTCCGCTGGGGATGCGGGTTGGATCCGAGGAGGCGGGACCGGCTGACGCCCGATAGCGCGTCTCAGAGATGGCGCGCATCGCGCGCCGATGCAGGGTGGCACCACGAGGTCGTACCTCGTCCCAGCAGGGACGAGGTCTTTTTGTGTCCCGAGGAGGGCAGGAGCGATGACCGCGGTAGCGACGAAGCGCAGCGAGCCCGAAAAGCGGACCCGGAAGCGGATCCTCACCGGAGACCGGCCCACCGGTCCGCTGCACCTCGGGCACTACGTCGGCACGCTGGCGAATCGCGTCCGCCTCCAGGATCAGTACGAGACGTTCATCCTGGTCGCCGACTACCACATGCTCACGACGCGGTTGGACGAGCTGGGCGAGATCGAACAGAACATCCGCGAGGACGTCCTGGGCAATCTGGCGATCGGTATCGACCCGTCGAAGACCACGATCTATCTGCAGTCGTTGGTTCCGGAGGTCACAGAGCTGTTCCTCTACTTCGCCATGCTCGTCACGGTGCCGCGAGCGGAGCGCATCCCCACGCTGAAGGAGAAGATGCGCGAGCAGAACATCGCGCAGCCGTCATACGGCCTCCTCGGCTATCCGATCCTGCAGGCAGCGGACATCCTCATGGTCAAGGGCGATCTTGTGCCCGTCGGAAAGGACCAGCAGTCGCACATCGAGCTCACCCGCGAGATCGCGCGCACGTTCAACGAGACGTTCGCCCCGGTCTTCCCGGTGCCCGAGGGCCTCATCCCCGAGGTCGGCGTGCTTCCCGGCACCGACGGCCAGGCCAAGATGAGTCGGTCCATCGGCAACACCGTGAACCTCTTCGATGACCCGAAGACCGTGGAGGAGAAGGTGATGCGCATGTACACCGACCCGACGCGGGTCCATCCGACCGATCCCGGTCACGTCGAAGGAAATCCGGTGTTCACCTACCACGACTTCTTCAATCCGAACAAGGCGGAGGTCGAGGAACTGAAGGATCGGTACCGCAAAGGCAAGGTCGGCGACGTCGAGGTCAAGAAGCGTCTGGCCACGGCGCTGAACGCCTTCCTCGAGCCGGTTCGCGAGAGGCGCGCCGCGCTGCTGCGTAAAAGCCCACGCATCGTGGAGGATGTGCTCCGTGAGGGGTCCGAGCGCGCGCGCGTCGAAGCGCGGCAGACGCTTCACGAGGCTCGTGCCGCCATGAGGCTCGACTACTTCGGCGAGTGACGCGATGTCCGACGAGATGCACGCGCTCATTCTTTCCGGCGGCGCCGGCACGCGGTTGTGGCCGCGTTCCCGACGCTCACGCCCGAAACAGTTCCTGGACCTCTTCGGCGACGGGACGACGCTCTTCGCCGCGACGGTCGCGCGGCTCAAGGGACTGGTGACGCCAGAGCGCACCTTCGTCGTCGCTCCTTCCGAACATGCGGCGCTGGTCCGTCGCGACGCGCCGGAGATCCCTGAGGCGAATCTCGTCACCGAGCCCTATCCGCGCGGCAATGCGGCGGCGATCGGTCTCGCGCTCGCGGTCATCGCCGCGCGGGACCCGGGAGCGATCGCCGCGGTGCTGCCGAGCGACCACGTGGTCGAGAACGACGCGGCCTTCCGCCGTTGCCTTGAGGCCGCAGAGACGGCGGCGGCGCAAGGTTATCTGGTCACACTGGGTATCACTCCCGATCGCGCGGACACCGGATTCGGCTATATCGAGCGCGGGGCCGAGCTCGTCGCTCCGGACGTCTATCGCGTGAAGCGCTTCGTTGAGAAGCCAAAGCGTCAGGCCGCCGAGGAGATGCTGCGCGGCGGCGCACACCTGTGGAACGCGGGCATGTTCGTGTTCTCCGTCGGCCGCGCGCTCGAGGAGTACGACCGCCATCTGCCGAAGACGGGCGCGGCCGTTCGCTCGCTCCTCAAGGCGGCTGGCTCACCACGATTTTCCGCCGTTCTGGCGGATGCGTGGGAGGAGACCGAACAGACGACCATCGACTACGGGGTGATGGAAAAGGCCGACCGCGTCGCGGTGGTGCCTGCGGACATCGGCTGGCAGGATGTCGGGAATTGGGCGAGGCTCGCCGAGATTGTTGAGAAGAGGGACAGAAAGCCGCCTCGGAACGTGCTGGGGGAAGGTTCGAGGGGGGTCTACGTGTACTCTCCTGAAAAGGTCGTCGCCGCTATCGGCGTCGAGGACCTCGTGATCATCGAGACCGAAGACGCGCTGCTGGTGTGCCGGAAGGATCGCGCCGAGGAGGTCAAAGCGATCGTCGAACGGCTACAGCGGGAAGGGCGTACCGACCTGTTGTAGCGGGGAACCTTGCGGGAGGTCTGGCGAGGGGGGCGCCTCCTGGTACCGGGAGGCGCTCGTCGTTGTTTATAGAGAAGGAGTCATGGCGAAGAACGGAAGTCTGGTGATCGTCGAATCGCCGACGAAAGCCAGGAGCATCGGGCGCATCCTGGGCGACGGTTACGTCGTCGAGGCGTCCTACGGCCACGTCCGCGACCTGCCGAAGTCCAAGCTCGGCGTCGACCTCGAGACTTTCCAGCCCGAGTACGTCGTCCCGCCCGATGCCAAGAAGCGCGTCGCCGGCATCGCCAAGCTGGCGAAATCCGCGGGGACCGTGTATCTCGCCACCGACCTCGACCGTGAAGGTGAGGCCATCGCCTGGCACGTCCTTGACGCGGCGAAGATCCCTCTGAGCAAGGCGCGGCGCGTCACGTTCCACGAGATCACCCCCGCCGCCGTCCGCGACGCGTTCAAGAAGCCGCGCGCGATCGACGAGAACCTGGTCAACGCGCAACAGGCGCGTCGCGTTTTGGACCGTCTCGTCGGTTACAAGATCTCGCCGCTGCTGTGGCGCAAGATCCGTTACGGCCTTTCGGCCGGCAGGGTCCAGTCGGTGGCGCTGCGTCTCGTCGTCGATCGCGAGCGCGAGATCCAGGCCTTCGTCGCCGAGGAGTACTGGTCCATCGCGGCCGTGCTCGAGACCCTCAAGGGCGAGATCTTCACCGCCGAGCTGCTCTCGCACCACGGTCACCGGATCAAGATCGGTAACGAGGCGGACGCGAATAAGCACCGGGCCGCTCTCACCGACGCGGCGTACAGCGTGGCCGAGATCGAGAAGAAGGAAGTCCACAAGAACGCGGCGCCGTCGTTCACCACGAGCACGCTGCAGCAAGAAGCTTCGCGCAAGCTGGGCTTTTCGGTGAAGCGGACGATGGTGATCGCTCAGCAGCTCTATGAAGGTGTCGAGCTCGGTGACCAGGGTCAGGTCGGCCTCATCACCTATATGCGCACCGACTCGGTCCACGTCGCCGAGAGCGCGCTCCGGCAGACGCGCGATGTGATCGTGAGCGAATTCGGCGAGCCGTACGCGCTCGCGCACCCTCGCCACTACAAGACGCGCTCCAAGGGCGCGCAGGAGGCGCACGAGGCGATTCGGCCGACGGATTCGTCGCACACGCCGAACGCGGTGCGGCACTTCCTGTCGCGCGAGCAGTTGCGCCTTTACACGCTCATCTGGCAGCGCCACGTCGCGTCGCAGATGGCGCCCGCGCTGCTCGAGCGCACGCGTATCGACGTCGGTGCCGACGGGTACGTCCTTCGCGCTACCGGACAGAAGGTCGCGTTCGACGGCTACCGCCGCGTCTATCAGGAGGGCACCGACGATCCGGAAAAGGAAGAGTCGCCGCTGCCCGACGTCCAGCCCGACGATCGGCTGATGCTCCGGGGCCTCGACGCGCAACAGCACTTCACGCAGCCGCCGCCCCGCTACACCGAGGCGTCGCTGGTGAAGACGCTCGAGGAGAACGGCATCGGGCGTCCGTCGACGTATGCGCCGACGATCTCCACGCTGATCGCGCGCAAATACGTCGTCCTCGAGCAGCGCCGGCTGGTGCCGCAGGACGTCGGCTTCGTGGTCACGGATTTCCTGAAGGAGCACTTCCCCGGCATCGTCGATCTGTCCTTCACCGCGCATATGGAGGAGGACCTGGACCGGATCGCCGGCGGCGAAGCGCAGTGGGTTCCCGTCGTGCGCGAGTTCTTCGAGCCCTTCATCAAGCTCGTGGAGGAGAAGGATCGCGCCATCGAGAAGAAGGACATCGTCGAAGAGGCCACCGACAAGGTCTGCCCCGAAGGGCATCCGATGGTCATCAAGCTCGGGCGGTTCGGGAAGTTCCTGTCTTGCTCGAAGTATCCGGAGCACAAGTACCGCGAGTCGCTTGGCGAGAAGCCAAAGCCCGAGATCATCGAGGGCGAGGTCTGTCCGGACTGCGGATCGCCGCTGGCGCGGAAGCGCGGTCGGTATGGACCGTTCATCGGCTGCACCAACTACCCCAACTGCAAGTACGTCAAGAAGGAAGCGCAGTCGACCGGCGTGCAGTGTCCGCAATGCACCGAGGGCGAGCTCGTACGCCGCCGCGGTAGAGGCGGGAAGTTCTTCTACGGCTGCAGCCGGTATCCGAAGTGCGACTACACCACCTGGACTCGTCCCGCAGGGGCCAAGTCGCCGGCCGAAGCCGGCGATAGCGAGGCCGTGCCCGCGGGGACCCAAGCCGACTAACCTCGCAATCGTGAATCTCAGAGCGCGAGCCGCCACACCGGATGAGGACGCGCGCTGGGACGAGCTGATCGAGGCCACGGGGCGACCGCACGTGCTGCAATCGCGCGCCTGGGCCGACGTGAAGCGGCCTGGCGGATGGCAGAGCCGGCGGATCGTCGTTGAGCGCAAGGGCGATGTCCTGGGCGTCGCACAGGTCCTGCTCAAAGACATCGCCCTAGGGCAGCGTTACGCCTATGCGCCGCGTGGTCCACTCGTGCGCGAGCCGGCCCAGATCGGCGACGTTTCGCTCGCGATCGCGCGCTCCCTGGCCAGCGACCATGCCGCGGCGCTGCTGTTCGACCCCGAGCTGCCCGAGGACCATCGCGTCACCGACTCTCTGAGACGCGCCGGCTGCCTGCCCGGGCGTTTTCCGGTGCAGCCCCGACGTACGCTGGTGCTCGACATTTCGCGCGATCCGGACGCGCTCCTCGGGGAGATGCGGAAGAAGACCCGCCAGTACATCCGCAAGGCCGAGCGCGACGGCGTCGATACTGAAGAATCCGACGACATTGGCGCCTTCTACGACGTGCAGCGCACGGTGGCGGCGCGAGTCGGCTTCGGCATCCACGACCGCGACTACTTCGACACGTTGTGGCGCACGCTCGCGCCGATGGGCCGCGCGCATCTGTTCTTCGCGCGGTTTGGCGGCAGACGCGTCGCGGCGCTCCTGGCGCTGCGCTGGGGTCCGCAGGCGTGGGAGATGTTCGGCGGACCCACCGGGGAGCACGCCGAGACCCGACCGTTCTACCTGCTGAAGTGGCGTGCGATCCTCCGCTTGCGACAGCTCGGCGTACGCTCGTATGACATGTGGGGGCTTGCGGAGAGCGGCAAAGACGACGATCCACTGTCCGGCGTCGAGAACTTCAAGCTCGGTTTCGGCGGTGAGCCGCGCGCCTACGTGGGCGCGTGGGAGGCGCCCGTGCGAGAGGCGCTGTTCTTCCTGTGGCGCTTTGCCTCTCGCGTCCTGCCCACCGCGTCCTAGATGACGGAGGCGTGGGACCGGGACGCGGTGCGGTCTCGATTCGGACACGTCCTGCAATCGCAGGCGTGGGGTCAGCTCCGCGCGCAGCAGGGCTGGACGCCGGAGGAGCTTCGCATCGGTGACGCGCTGCCGGTCGCGTTGGTGCTGTGGCGGCGGCTGCCGCTGGGGCAGACCATCGGTTATGTCCCACGCGGTCCGGTCTTCGACCACGACGATCCGCAACAGCTGTCGCGGGCGCTCGGGGTCCTGGCCGCGAAGGCACGCGAGCGCGGTGCGGTGTTCCTCAAAGTCGATCCCGAGATCGATGCATCGCGAGCCGATCTCGTCGCGGCATACGCGGGCAACGGTTTCTTTCGCTCCCGGCAAGAGGTCCAGCCGGTGGTGGCCACCCTCGAGGTCGACCTGTGCCGGAGCGAGGAGGAGATCCTGAAGTCATTCGACAAGGACACCCGCTGGAGCGTTCGGACCGCGGAGAAGCGCGGCGTCGTCGTCGAGGAACGCAGCGACGACGCGTCCCTGCGTGAGGTCA
This sequence comes from Chloroflexota bacterium, assembly GCA_005881435.1. Taxonomy (GTDB): domain Bacteria; phylum Chloroflexota; class Limnocylindria; order P2-11E; family CF-107; genus CF-107. Next base: position 61,172 of record VBHP01000089.1, read on the forward strand.
CAGCGCTGTACGAAGAGACCGGACGGCGGGGCGAGTTCATCACCCGCACGACCGCGTATTACCTCCGGGTGTGGCGCGCACTCATCGACGCCGGCCACGCCACGCTGTACGCGGCCGTCGTCGAGGGCCGGATCGCCGCTGCGGCGGTGGTGTTCTGGTGCGGCGAACGCGCGCTGTACATGTACGGCGCCTCGGGCGAGGTCGCCAGGAAGTCGTACGCCGCATATGCCTTGCAGTGGCACGCGATGCGTGCCGCGAAGGGCAGGGGAGCACGCCGCTACGACTTCGGCGGGGTCCCGCTCGAAGCTACCGAGTCGCATCCCCAATACGGCCTGTACCTGTTCAAGAAGGGGTTCGGCGGGGCACGGCATGTCTTCGCCGGGGCGTACGACGTCACCGCGAGTCTGGTCCGCTATCGCGCCTGGCTCGCGATCGAGCCGCGTCTGTACACGGCGGTCGCGCTGTTGCGCGGACGCCGTCCGACCATGCCGGTCGCGGGCTGATGCGGCTCTCGCTGCTCCTCGCCGCCGCCGGCGCACGGCTCGACGAGAAGGAGACCGACGTCGAGGTGCGCTCCATCGCCTACGACTCGCGCCGCGTCGAGCCCGGCGCGCTGTTCGTGGCGATACCGGGGTTCCATCGCGACGGCCACGAGTTCGTCGCCGACGCCCTCTCGCGGGGCGCGGTCGCGGTCGTGGCCGAGCGGGCGGTGCGCGCGCCGGCCCCGGTGGCGGTCGTCGCGGATGCCCGATTGGCGCTGTCGGCGATCGCGGCCGAATTCTTCGACCACCCGACGCGACGGTTGCCGATGGTGGGGGTGACCGGGACCGACGGAAAGACGACCACCGTGCATCTCGTCAGCGACGTCCTCGAGGCCGCCGGCGAACGGACCGGTTTCCAGACCACCGTCGATTTCAAGCTCTGCGACAACACCTGGGCCAACGAGTCACGCCAGACCACCCAGGAGGCACTCGAAGTGCAGCAGTTCTTCGCAGAGCTGCTCGTCGCCGGCGGCACCTGGGGCGTGCTGGAGGCGACGTCTCATGCACTGACGCTGAAGAAGCTGACGCACGTGGAGCTTGATGTGGCGGTGTTCACGAATCTGACGCCCGAGCACCTGGATTTCCACGGCACGATGCAGGACTACCTCGCCGCGAAAGGCATCCTGTTCGAGATGCTGGATCGGTCTGCGGACAAGGGCGTGCCGAAAGCCGCGATCGTAAATGCCGACGATCCGCACTGGCGCTACCTCGCGGATCGGACCGCGCACCACATCATCACCTACGGCATCGATGCGCTCGCGGACGTGCAGGGCCAGATCCTTGCCGAGTCGGCCGACGGCACGCGCATCGCCCTGACGTATCAGAAGGCGCGCGCCGAGATCGCGCTACCGCTGATCGGTCGCTTCAACGTCTCGAACGCGCTCGCCGCCGCGGCAGCAGGCCTCGCCGTCGGCGCAACGCTCGACGCCGTTCGACTCGCCCTCGAGCGGGCCACGCCCGTCGCCGGCCGTCTGGAACGCGTCGAGGCCGGACAGCCGTTCAGCGTCGTGGTCGACTACGCGCACACGCCGGACTCGCTGCGCAAGATCCTCACCTTGCTCCGCCCTCTGACCAAGGGCGAGCTCATCGCCGTCTTCGGCAGCGCCGGCGAGCGCGATCGCACCAAGCGAGCGGCGATGGGAAAGATCGCGGCCGAGCTGGCGGACTACTTCGTCATCACCCAGGAGGACCCGAGACTGGAAGACCGCGCCGAGATCCTGCGCGAGATCGAGCGCGGCGCGATCGAGGGCGGTGCGACGCGGGGACAACGCTACGAGGTCATCGACGATCGCAAGCAGGCCATCGCGCACGCGATCAACCGCGCGAAGCCGGGGGACACCGTCGTCGCCAGCGGCAAGGGCCACGAGCGGTCCATCATCGAGGGCGAAAAGAAGACGCCCTGGGACGAGGCCGCGGCCGCACGCGAGGCGCTGCGCGCCAGGGGCTACGCCTGATGCCACGACTGGGCGTGACGCAGCAGACCGCGGTGCTCCGCGCCAACGTCGTCGAGGTCGCCGACTCACTCCTCGCCGAGGACAGCCTGCCGGCCCCCGCGGGAGTCGCACGCCTGGTGCTGCTGATGGGCCTGCCGGCCTCGGGCAAGTCGCATTTCGCGGGGCTCCTCGCCGATCGCGTCAGCGGCGTCGTCGTCGCGACGGACGCGCTGCGGCGCCGCCTGTTCATCGCGCCGTCCTACGGGCGCGCCGAGTCGGCCACCGTCTTCGCCGTCGCTCACGCCCTGGCCCAGCGCCTGCTCGAGCGCGGGCACGTGGTGATCGTCGATGCGACGAACCTTCGCGAAAGCCACCGCGCGCCGCTGTACGCGCTGGCGAAGGCCGCCTCGGCGCCGGCGATCCTCGTTCGCGTCGTCGCGCCGGAGTCCGCGATCCGAGAGCGGCTGACGCTTCGGGCCGCACGCAGCTCGCCCGCTGACGCGAGCGACGCCGACTGGGCGATCTACCAGCTGATGGTGGAACGGCAGGAAGAGCCGTCGCGTCCGTACCTCACGGTCGATAGCGGCGGCGATCTCCAGACCGAGCTCGCGCGCGTCGAGGAGGCCATACGAACCGCATCCGCGTGAAGGACGCCGCGTTCGGAGCGCTCGGCATCGCCCTGGCGGTCGTCTGGGTGATCGCGGCGATCCGGATCTGGCCGGCGATCGCGCCGGCCGCGCGTTCCAGCCCAACGCCGCGTCCGTCGGGTGCGGTCGAGGCGGCGCGCCTCGATGGGCGCGTCGCGATCTCGGCCGGCGGCGACATCTTCGTGATACGGAAGGGGCAGATGACGACGATCTCAGGTGGAGCCCAGGGGCGCCACGATCCGGCGCTGTCCGCCGACGGCAGCAAGATCGCCTTCACCGTGAATCAGAACATCGACGGCAATCGTGTCTTCGACGGCCAGACCGTACCGGCGCACCTGGCGTACTCGAGCCTCATGTCCACCAGCACGAGCGGCGGGAACGCTGAAGAGATGCTGGTGAACGGACTGCAGCGTCGCGAGGCCAACGGGTTCCACGTCGTCGAGTTCGAGACGCAGCCCGCCTGGAGCCCCGATGGGGCGGCGATCGCGTTCATCTCCGATGGCGGAGCCGGCGCGGATCTGCAGATCCTGACGCTCGCGACGAAGCGCCTGTCGACGCTGTCGCAGGGCAGCATCCTCGCGGACCCGGCCTGGGCGCCGGACGGCAAGACCATCGCCGTGACCACCTACACGCAGGGCACGCCGGGCATCCTGTTCGTCTCGTCGGACGGCCGCTCGCAATCGGAGCGACTGAAGATCGCGCGCGACGGCGACGTCTACCGGCCGTCGTACTCACCGGACGGCAAGTGGATCCTGGCGACGCTCCGGACCGACCGGGGGAACGACCTCGTCGTCGTGGAGGTGGCCACGGCCCGCGTCGTCGATCTCACCACCGACGGCAAATCGTGGGGCGGCGTGTTCTCGCCGGATGGCACGCAGGTGGTCTTCCTCCGCGAGCACGAGGCCGCGATCGACCTGTTCGTGATGGATGTCGCCGCCGCACTCGGCGGTGGGAGCGTGAAGGCCGCGCAACAGGTCACGCACGATGGGCGTCTGGACGGCACGAGTCGCCCGAGCTGGAGTCGCTAAAAGTTACACCAGTCGCTTGCGCACCTGCGCCGACACGAAGTCCATCGCCGCGACCGTCACGATGATCATGAAGATGATCAGCCCGGCCCTGTGGTACTGCAGCAGCTGGATGTACTGGAACAGCGTCTGACCGACCCCGCCACCGCCGACGAGCCCGATGATGATGGCCAGACGGACGTTGGTGTCGAGGCGATAGATCGAGAACGACACGAACGGATTCACCAGCTGCGGCAGGACCGCGGCCCAGATCACCTGGAAGCGGTTCGCGCCGGTGGCGGTGATGGCCTCGATTGGACCGGGGTCGATCCCCTCGATGGCCTCGGAGTACAGCTTGCCCATCACGCCGACGTTGTGAAAGGCCAGGGCGAAGACGCCGGCGGCGCTGCCGAGACCGAAGATGACGGCGGTGAGAATGACGACGATGAGCACGTCGATCGATCTGATGACGGTGAAGAGCAATCGCACGATGCCGTAGATCGCGGTGCTGATCGGATTGCCGGTCATGATGTTGCGTGCGCCGAGGAACGACAGCGGGACGGCGACCACGATCGCGAACGCCGTGGCGATGATGCCGAGGAAGATGGTGATGATCATCAGCCCGGTGGCCGTGTCCCAGAACGTGTCGAACTCCGTTTGCGGCGTCAGGATCGAGAAGTCGAACTGGAACAGCTGCACCAGGATGCTGAAGGCGTAGGCCGGGTTGGCCCGCGAGGTATCGATGTCGGTGATCCGCAGGCCGATCGCGATCACCGCGATCGACACCGCGACGGTGCCGAGGCGGCGCCAGTCGGTCCATGGGCTGCGCTGGAGCTCCCGCGGCACCGGAAGTCCTCGGGTGATGAAGTAGCTCGCCATCAGTACGGATCCAGGCCGTGTTCGGGATCCGTCGCCATCGCCAGGCGGCGCGCCTCGTCGTAGCTGGTGGCGTCGGCGGTCCGCTCCGGTCCGATCTCGACCTCGACCGCGTCTTCGCCGTAGATGTCCCGGAAGCGGCGTTCATCGATCTCGGCCGGCTTGCCATCGAAGGCCACCTGACCGCCCTTCAAGGCGATGACGCGCGTGCCGTAACGGCGTGCGAGGGACAGGAAATGCAGCGAGCAGACGACGGTAATGCCGTCCTTGCGGTTGATCTCCTCGAGGTACTTCATGACCGAATGGCTGGTCGCGGGGTCGAGGCTCGCGACGGGTTCGTCGGCGAGCATCAGCTCCGGTTGCTGCATCAGCGCCCTGGCGATGCCGACCCGCTGCTGCTGGCCGCCGGAGAGCGCATCCGCCCGGGCGTAAGCCTTGTCCAGGATCCCGACGCGCTCGAGGTTGCGGAACGCGAGCTCGACGTCCTCGGGAGAGGGCCGTGACGCGATCGTCCGCCAGGTGCTGCGATATCCGAGGCGTCCGGCCAGCACATTCGCGAAGACCGAGCTGCGGCGCACCAGGTTGAACTGCTGGAAGATCATCCCGATCCGGCGCCGCGTCTTCCGCAACTCGGCCCCTGACATCGTCGTGACGTCGGTCCCGTCGAAGAGGACCGCCCCGCTCGTCGGTTCCACGAGGCGATTGATGCAACGCAGGAGCGTCGACTTGCCCGATCCCGACAGGCCGATCAGGACCACGAACTCGCCGCGCCCGATGTCCAGGCTGATGTCGTCCAGAGCGCGGGTGAACGTCGGATAGACCTTGACCAGATGCTCGATCAGGACCAGCGGCGCCATGAGTCGCTGAGCATACGGAAAGAGAAGAGGCCGCCGGCTCCGTGCCGGCGACCTCTTCTCTCGATGCGTTCTCTGTGCGCGCGAGGCTACGGGCTCTTGCTCGGGGAAGGCGTCGGACTCGGCGGCGGAGCCGGGGTCTTCGCCGCTTCCGCGGCGACGTCGATGCCCGCGAGCTTCGCGGCGTCACGGACCGGGTCGTAGAAATTCGCGTCGATCTTCTGGAGCCCATCCCAGTTGAAGAGGCTCTTGCACTGCGTCTTGCCCGAGGCCGACGCGCAGTAGTCGATCAGCGCCTGCTGGATCTTCGCCACGACGTCGGCGGGGATCGACTTCGCCACCGCCACGCCGTCGTTCGGGATCGGACCGGCGGTGTCGATGACGGTGGTCTTCTGCAGGATGTCCGCGGGCATGCCCGCGGACGGCTTGACCCCATCGCTCGACCGCACGTCGATGAACGTTGCGGCGCCGTCGACCTGGCCGCTGTATACGGCGAGCGCGGCCTTGTCGTGACCTCCGGCGAAGATGGTCTGCGAGAAGAAGCTCTTAGGGTCCTGCCCGGTCTTGTTCTTCACCAGCAAGGTGGGGAAGAGGTAACCGGACGCTGAGATCGGATCGACGAACGCGAACTTCATGCCCTTGAGGCCGTTCAGATCCTTGATGCCGCTCGCAGTGCTGACCAGGATCTGTGACTTGTACGTCGTCGCCAACGTCTTCGTCGATGGATCATTCCGTAGCGCGCCCAGGATCGGCGTTCCACACTGCTTCTCCAGCATCAGCGTCATCTGCAGTGGCGCGATCGCGGCGATGTCCGTCTGTCCGGCGCACATGGACTCGATCTCGGCGGCGTAGCTCGCCGGTACGGTGACCTTCCAGCGGAGTCCGGTCGCGTTCGCCAGCGCCGACGCGATGGCGTTGCCGCTCGCGGTGATGCGCTGCACGTCCTGCGAGGGCGTGAAGGCGAAGATGATCGGACGATCGAGGCCGCCGATGATCGGCGTCCGCGTCGGCGCGACACTCGCTGAAGGCGCCGCCGTGGGTGCGCAGGCCCCGAGGACCATGAGCGCGGCGATGCCCCACCCGAGCGCGCCGCGCAGCGATAGACGCATGCGTTCCCTCCCTACCAGATTCGGACCGTATGATAACGACACGATTTGATGGATTTTTTGCGCAAGCTCGACGCCGCGTCGCGCGCGCGAGAGAGCGTGCTGTGTGTCTGCCTCGACCCCGACCCCTCCCAGATCCCAGAGGCGCTCGGCCGCGGTCCGCAGGCGGTGCTGCGCTTCAACCGGCGCATCGTTCGGGCCACGAGCGAATTCGCCGCGGCCTACAAGTTGAATCTCGCGTTCTACGAGCAGCTCGGCGCCGCGGCCATGGACGTGCTGACGCTGACGCTCCAGGCCATCCCAAAGGACATCCCGGTCATCGCCGACGCTAAGCGCGGTGATGTGCCGAACACCGCCGAAGCGTATGGGCGCGCCTTTTTCGATGTGCTGCATTTCGACGCCATGACCATGAACCCCTACCTCGGCCTGGACACCGTCTCGCCCTTCGTCTCCGGCGAGCGTTTTGCCTTCGCGGTGGTGCGCACGTCGAATCCGGGAGCGCGCGACTTCCAGGATCTGCGCCTGGAGGACGGCGCGCCGCTGTTCGAGGAGATCGCGAAACGTCTCGACAGCGCCGTCCCGCCCGAGCGTCTCGGCTTTGTCGTGGGCGCGACATACCCGAAGGACGCCCGGCGGCTCCGCGCCCTCGCGCCGGACCGGCTGTTCCTGCTGCCGGGAGTGGGCGCGCAGGGCGGCAGCATCGTGACCGCCGTGGAAGCGTCGGTCGATGCTGGAGGCAACGGCGTCCTGCCCGCGGTGGCGCGCGAGATCCTGTACGCCTCGAACGGTCTCGATTTCGCCGATGCCGCGGCGCGACGCGCCAGCGCGCTCCGCGATTTGGCGAATGAGGCGCGACGCCGCGTGCCGGCTTCGGGCTAGGCCATGTTCGGGATCGGCATCGAGGAGCTCGTCCTCATCCTCGTGATCGCTCTGTTCGTGCTCGGTCCGGAGCGGCTGCCCTCGCTGGCCCGCGATGTGGGTAAGGCCATGCGCGAGCTGCGGCGCACGTCGGACGAGCTGACCGAGGAGTTTCTCCGCGCCGATCAGCCTCGCCCGGAGCCGCCGCCTCCGCCGGCGCTGCCGGCGGCCGCGACGCCGGAACCTGACGCTCCTGCGACCGTTGTCGAGGAGGCCCCGGTCGTCGACGACACCACCGACTTCGATCGCAAGGCTCAGGAGGATGCCGACCGGGCGCGCGAGCGTGGCGAGTTGACGCAGCCGGCGGGGTCCGCCGAGGCGCCGAAGGAGCCGGAACGCTGGGGTTGAAGCGGCCTGTTCCATATACTGAGATGGCACTCGCGATACTGAGATGGCACTCGCGCCGGTGATCCGGCGCTT
>VBHP01000135.1 GCA_005881435.1 Chloroflexota bacterium
GCAGCCTTCCGCCGAGGCCGCCATACCAGCCGATCCGATAGATGTCGACGCTGTAGGTCTGCGCGGGGTTGACGGTGACGTAGAGGGTGAGGCTCTCGCCCGGCAGCACACTCGTGGCCGAGGCGTAGCCCTTGACCTGTCCGCTCGCATCGTTCGCCACCAGTGAGCCCAGCTGCCAGCCGGACGAACCGGGCTGCTGATTCTCCGTGGTGATGGCGTTGCCCGCCGCGATGGCGGTGCCTGCCGGGCTCGGCGCGGCGATGGCCATCAGGAAAAGCACGAACAGCACGGCGATCAGCCGCCCCCAAGACCGATTGTTCATCCTTCTAGAGCAGGCTGACCGCGATCGGCGGGCTGGTTGCCGAGAGACTTCCATTCGAGGTGTCGGCCACGGTGATGGTCTGGCTCGGCGGGGTCACCAGGGTTACCGAGAAGGTATGGGTCCCGGCGTCCGCGGCCGTGAAGCTGTAGTTCGCCGGCATGCCTCCGAGCTGCGCTGCCACCACGTCGCTGGTGCTGAAGGAGACGGTTCCTCGATAGCCGGTGGCGACGTTGCCGAAGCGGTCGGTCAGCACCACCGTGGCGTTGAACGGCTTGTTGGCCACCGCGCTGCTGGGGACAGTCAGGCTGAGGCTGGCGGCGGCGGCCGGCGTCACCTGGACGGTCAGGCTGCCGGTGATGGTGCTGTTCGTCGCATCTGTACCGGTGATCCGCTGCGTGCCGGCTTGATCCAGCGTGGCGGTGAAGGTGCGGGTGCCGTTGACC
>VBHP01000071.1 GCA_005881435.1 Chloroflexota bacterium
TACCGTTCCTTGCCCCGCGCCGGGAGCTGGTCGAGGAGGTGCGCGCGAAACTGCCGGAGATGCCGGATCAGCGCCGCGCGCGCTTCATCCGCGAGTACGCCCTGTCGACGAAAGACGCCGCGACGCTGACCGAGTCGCGCGACCTCGCCGACTACTTCGAGGACCTCGCGCGCCGCGCTGACGGTGCGGCGAAGGGCACCGCAAACTTCCTGCTTCGCGACGTGCTCCGTGCGCTGAAGGAGGGACGCGCAACGTTGGCGCAGCTGCGCGAGCCGCGATGGACGATCGCGCCGATCCTCGACGCGGTCTCGAGCGGCGCGATGTCCTCGTCGCAGGCATCGACAGCGTTCAGCACCGGGCTCGCGGATCAGACGCCGTTCAGCGAGGTCGTCCGGCGACCCGAGTACCAACGGCTGTCTGATGAGTCGGCGGTCGCGACGGCTGTCGAGGAGGCGATCGCCGAGAACGATGCCGCTGTAAAGGCGTATCGCGCGGGGAAGCCGCAGGCGTTCGAGGCGATCGTCGGCGCGGTGATGAAGAAGACACGAGGCCGCGCCAATTCCTCGGTGGTTCGTACCCTGCTCAAGCAGCGGCTCGCCTGACCGCGCGACGGTCATGCCCCGTTCTTCCTAGTACTCCCCGTTCCCGCGACGTTCCCGCGTGGCCGGCCGTTGCCTCTGGAGGAAGGGGGCGATGGTGGGTCGCAGGATCTTCCTTGTCGCATTCCTGGTTGCCGTGCTGCTTGGCGCCCTCGCGCCCGGCCGAGCGTCGGCCGACGGCGCCACGGCCGCGACGATGTGGAAATACCTCAATGACCTGCGGGCTTCCGTCGGCGCCCCGGCCACGGGAGAAGACGCGCGCGTCGACACCGCCGCCCAGAACCACGCCAACTACAACTCGGCCAACGGCATCGTTGGGCACTACGAGACCGCCGGCGCCGCGTACTACTCCGGCTACGCGCCGCGGGATCGCGTCGTGGCGCGTGGCTACGCAGCGACGTGGGTCAGCGAGGTCGCGGCCTCTTACAACAGCTGGCAGCAGGCGATGACGGAGCTGTGGGCTGCGCCGTATCACCGCCTTGGCATGATGCATCCGCACAACATCGTTGCCGGCTGGGGCCACTCCAGTCTCGGCCGCGAGGCGACCGTCGGCGACTTCATCTACGACTTCGCCTCCGCCGCACCGGGCGTCATACGCTCGCCGGCTCCGGGACAGACCGGCATCCCGACCTCGTGGAACGGCAATGAGTCACCGAGCCCGCTACCCGCCGGCGCCTCGCGTCCGGTCGGCTATCCGATCATGGTCATCTACAACAACGCGCGCACCACGGTGCTGCGTGGCGCATCGCTCGTGCGTGCCAGCGACGGCGCCAACGTGCCCTTGTACTTCGGCACGCAGCAATTCGAATACGACTACGCCTTCGTGATCCCGCAGTCGCCGCTGGCGAGCGGGACGACGTACCGCGTGCGCATGGATCTCACGGTCGCCGGGCAGCCAGTGACCGAGAGCTGGAACTTCACCACCAGCGTCGACGGCGCGTTCCACCTCACGACGCTGCACAGCGCCTGGGCCGGGCAGACGTATCCGCCCACGCTGGCGCCGGGTCAGACCACGACGGTGACCGTCCGCTACACCAACACCGGCACGCAGACCTGGCAGCGGGGCGTCACTGGATCAGAGGTGCGCCTCGGCATCAACGGTGACTCGATGTGGTACTCGAGCGTCGGGATGAACTCGAACTGGGTCTACGCCAACCGCGTCGCGACCACTGTCGAACAAACCGTCGCGCCGGGACAGATCGGCACCTTCACCTTCCAGGTCCGCGCGCCCTCGACATCCGGGACCTACAAGCTCCCGCTGCGTCCAGTCGTGGACGGCGTCACATGGCTGGAGGATCAGGGCGTCTACGTACCGATCGTCGTCGACGCCGGCTTCCACAGCGCCTGGGTGGACCAGTCGCCGTGGGTCACCCTGCGCGCCGGGAACGTGACGCAGCTGTACGTGCACTACCGCAACACCGGCACGACCGCGTGGACGAAGGGCGTGCCGCTCCAGGAGCTCCACCTCGGCATTGCCAATGACGACGCGCGCTGGGCTGCGTACGGGGTCGGCTGGCTCTACCTCAACCGTCCCGCGGCGCAGAGCGAGGCGGTGGTCCCGGCGGGCGGCGTCGCCACCTTCGCGTTCGAGTTCAAAGCGCCGGTGACGGCGGGCGTGTACGACATCCGGGTGCGTCCAGTCGTCGACGGCGTCGGTTGGCTCGAAGACCAGGGCGTGTTCCTCCGCGTGATCGTCATTCCCTAAAGCCGACACCCGATCAGCGTGCGAGGTACTCGCGCAATGAAAGGCCGCTCTGCCGCACGGCGAGCGCCTTGTCACGACCGATCCAGCGGTAATGCCACGGCTCGTACTCGTAACAGGTCACGTTCTCGGTGCCGTCGGGGTAGCTGAGCACGAACCCGTAGCGCCACGCGTTCTGGATCAACCATTTGCCCGGAGGTGTGGTCGCCCAATCGTCGTTCTCCCAGGGCTTGCTGGTCCCACCAGAGGAGAAGTCGATCGCGGTACCGAGCTGGTGCTCCGAGTGGCCCGCCCGCGCGCTGGATCGCAGCGCGCGCTCATAGCCGCCGACGCTGACCCAGTACGCGAACGTCGATTGCTGAGTGCCGTACGACCGGTATGCCGAGAGCACCGCGAGCTGATGCCCGGCCGCGCCCGCCGCGGCGCGGAGTGCCTTTAGATCGTCGATCAGGATCGCTCTCACGACATTGCCGCGTCCCTCACCGCTGAACCCGGCCATTGAGACCGGGACCAGATCCGGCGGCTCGTAGGTCGAAGGTAGGGCGTCGGTCCAGTCGAGAAACGTCCGCGCGTAATCGTCGAACGCGCGGTACGGGGTCAGCCGATCCGCGACGGTGCAGTACGAGGCGCGCGCGCCGCTGGTGGGAGTGGGGGTCGCCGCCGCCGTGGGCGTCGCCTCTGACAGCGGCGGAGTGGGAGTCACCGAGGCCGTCGCGGTGGGAATCGGATCCGGGGCCGCCGTCGACCCGCCGACAAAGGCGTTAAGGACGATCCCCGCAGCCAGCAGGGCGAACGACAACGCGGCAGCAAGAGCAACCGAGCGCCTTCTTGTCAGTCGCGTAGCTCCACCCTCCGCGCCCCACGGTCAAGCGAGGGGTCGCGGGTTTAGAACGTGAGATTGACGGTCACGTTCTTGCGCTGGGTGAAGCTCTCGAGCATCCCTTCCAACGAGTATTCGCGTCCGATGCCGCTCTGCTTGTAGCCGCCATAGGACTGGCCTGGGAACTGTCCCAGTCCCTGATTGACCTGCACCCATCCGGACTCGATCCGATGCGCGGTGCGAAGCGCCTTGCTGATGTCCCGCGTCCAGACGTACGCCGCGAGGCCGTAGTGGCTGTCGTTGGCCATGCGTACGGCGTCGTCCTCGTCGCGCCAGGGGATCGCCACCAGGACCGGCCCGAAGACTTCCTCGCGCGCGATACGCCAATCGTTCCGGACGTTGGCGATGACGGTCGGCTCGACGAAGTATCCGGATGCCAGCGGTCCTTCCTTCGGCGGTAAGCCCCCGATGATGGTCCGCGCTCCGGACTGCCGTGCGCCCTCGTCGATGAAGCCGCAGACGCGCTCGAACTGACGGCGGTTCACGATCGGACCCATGTCCGTCGCTTCGTCGAGCGGATCGCCGATGCGGAGTCCGGCGAGCTTCTTGGCGAGCTTTGCCAGGAATGAGTCGAAGATCTGCTCGTGCAGGAACAGGCGCGAGCCGGCGGTGCAGGACTGCCCCTGCCTCGTGAAGCGCATTCCCGAGATGACGCCGTCGACGGTCTTGTCCTCATCGGCGTCGGGGAAGACGATCGCCGGACTCTTTCCGCCGAGCTCGAGCGAGACGGGCACGATGCGCTCGGCGGCCGCGCGCATCACCGACTTGCCGGTCTCGGTATTCCCGGTGAAAGAGAGCTTTCGCACCAGCGGATGCGCGGCCAGCGCCGCGCCCGATTCATCACCGGTGCCGGTAATGACGTTCAGGACGCCGGCCGGAAGATGCGTCTGGCAGATCCGCGCCAGCTCGAGGACCGCGAGAGGCGCGTCCGCGGACGGCTTCAGGACCATCGTGTTCCCGGCCGCGAGCGCCGGGGCGATCTTCACCGCCGACAGCAGGATCGGCACGTTCCAGGGAACGATCGCGCCGACCACGCCGTACGGCTCTCGCAAGGTGTAACTCAGCATGTGTTCGCCGAGCGGAATGGTCTCGCCCTTGAGCTCGCTGGCGACGCCGCCGAAGTACCGGAACACGTCGACGACGCTGCGCACCTCGGGGCGCGAGACCGGACGGATAGCGTTGCCGATCTCCAACGAGAGCGTCCGCGCGAGGTCCTCGAGGTGCGCCTCGATGTCGTCGGCGATCGCGAGAAGCGCCTTCGAACGCTCCTTCCAGTGCGCCGCGCGCCACGCTGGGAACGCCGCCGCCGCCGCGCGCACGGCCCGGTCGACATCGCTCGCGGAAGCGCGCGGGACCTCGGCGATAACGCTACCGCGTCGTGCGGGATTCTCCACACTGAAAGTCCGGCCGTCTGCCGCCGCGACCCACTCGCCGCCGACGAGCATTCGTTCGCGCCTGACGCCGGTCTTGTCGCTGACTGTCGTGGCCATGCTGTTCCTCCTGAGGCGTGATGCTAGTCACCGGCCGGAGCTTCCACCGGCCACGCTGCTGACCCGCCCGCGCGGTCAGTCGACGTGCTGGTACGCGGGAAGCGTCAGGAACTCGACGAAATCATCCGAGAGCGCAACCTGCTCGAAGAGTGCCTTGGCATCGTCCCATCTGCCGTTTGCGAAGGAGGCGGGACCGACGAGGCTCTTGATCTTGGCGATCTCCTCGGTCTCGATCCGGCGCACCAGGTCGGGCGTGATCTTTGGGCCGCCGTCGAGGCGCGCGTCGTGCCGCACCCACTGCCAGATCTGCGAGCGGCTGATCTCGCTTGTGGCGGCATCCTCCATGAGGTTGTTGATGGCCGCCGCTCCAGTTCCGCGGAGCCACGACTCGAGATACGCGATCCCGACGCTGACGTTCGTGCGCAGCCCCTGCTCGGTGATGGTTCCTCCCGGCACTCTGATGTCGAGAAGCTGTGCCGCCTCGACCCGGACATCGGGCCGGGCCCTGTCCAGCTGATTGGGCTTGCCGCCCAGGATGCGATCGAACTCGGTCATCGCCGTCGGCACGAGGTCGGGGTGCGCGACCCACGTGCCGTCGAAGCCGTCGGTCGCCTCGCGGACCTTGTCCTCGCGCACCTTCGCCAGCGCCTGCTCGTTCACCGCCGGATCTTTCCGGCTCGGGATGTACGCGGCCATGCCGCCCATCGCCTGCGCCCCCCGACGGTGACAGGTTCGGACGAGCAGCTCGGTGTACGCGCGCATGAACGGAACGGTCATCGTGACCTGGATGCGATCGGGGAGCAGCATGTCCGAGCGATTTCGGAATTTCTTGATCAGGCTGAAGATGTAGTCCCAGCGGCCGGCGTTGAGGCCGATCGAATGCTCGCGTAGCTCGTACAGGATCTCGTCCATCTCGAACGCCGCGAGGATCACCTCGACCAGGACCGTCGCCTTCATCGTCCCGCGCGGCAGTCGCAGCTCGGCTTCGGCGAAGTTGAAGACGTCGTTCCACAGCCGCGCCTCGAAGCGGCTCTCGAGCTTGGGCAGGTAGAAGTACGGCCCGGTGCCGCGACGCAGCAGCTCGGCGGAGTTGTGGAACGCATAGAGTCCGAAGTCGAAGAGCCCGCCGGCGATCGGATCTCCGCCGACGTGGAGATGGCGCTCCACGAGGTGCCATCCCCGCGGCCGGACCAGCAGCGTCGCCGTCTTCTCGTTCAGCTGGTAGCCCTTGCCTTCCGCCGAGGTGAAATCGATGCGGCGCCGCACCGCGTCGATCAGGTTCAGCTGCCCCTCGATCATGTTCTCCCACGTCGGCGTGTTGGCGTCCTCAAAATCGGCCATGAATACGTCGGCGCCAGAGTTGAGAGCGTTGATGACCATCTTTCGATCCGTTGGGCCGGTGATCTCGACGCGCCGTCGCTCGAGATCCTGGGGAAGGGGGCCCACGCGCCAGTCCGACTCTCGGATCTTCTTGGTATCCCCGGGGAACGCGGGCAACTGCTGCCCGTTGAGGATCTGCTCCTGGATCTCCGCGCGTCGCTCCAGGAGCTCCCGGCGTCGCGGTTCGAACTCCTTGTGCAGCCGCCCCAGGAATTCGATCGCGGACGGCGTCAGGATCTGATCCGACCGAGCGACCTTCGGACCGCGGATGTCGATGTCGGCGGTCTTGGCCATGGGCGAGATGATGCGCCATGTTCGCGGCACGCGACGCTCGCGTTCCGTATCGCGAAGCAGACGGCGGATGCTCGGCCGCTCGCGATTCAACGCCCGCGAATGAACCGCACGCGCGGCGGACCGATACCACAGATACCGCGGACCGCTGCCTATACTGCGGCACCGCGCGCCAGCGACAGAAGCGCATTCTCAGGGGGAGGCATCATGCGAAGTCCGCGCTACGCGCTCGCCATCCGGTCAGCGATCCCGTTTGTGGTCGTCGCGTCACTCGTGCTCTCCTCGTCCGCAGGTTTCGCCGCACCCCGCGTTCTGTGGGCGAGCTCGATCAGCTTCACCAACGCCGTGGCGAGCTCGCCGGTAGCGGGAGGTGGCTATCCGGTGCCCGATGGTTCAAATGCTCCGGTGCCGGGGACGTGCGGCCCGCTGCAGCTCAATTCAAACCGCTCCGAGTCCTGGATCGCGGTGAAGCCGGGAACGGAGGACCTCGTCGGGTCCTCGAAGTTCTTCATCGACAAATGGAGCACCTTCTACAACTTCCACCTTGGTTCCTACACGATCCGAAACGGCACGACCGTCGCGAACAATCAGGTGCAGGGGTACGAGTGCACGACGCTCGGCGGCAGTCAGGACATGACGATCAATGGCAACGACATTGTGCCGCCGTCCTGGACGAACAACACCGATCCGAACGTCGCCTTCGACACACAAGGTCGTGTCTATCAGACGACACTGCCCTTCCAGGCTTACTGGACGAATCTGCACCCTGACGGCGCGATCATGCTGTCGTACAGCGACGACATGGGACAGCACTGGATTACCGGCAACGGCGCCCAGCCACTGGAACAGGCGCCGAACGCGTCGAGTTTCCAGTACGGGCATGTCGAGGACAAGCAGTGGATCGCGGTGAACGCGATCCAAGGCCACCCTAATCAGGATCACGTCTACGCGATGTGGTCGGTGTTCAACAAGGACACGACCAAGATCCGCATCGCGGTCTCCCGCGATCGCGGCCTCACGTTCTCGAAGGCCGTCACGATCACCTCACCGTCGCAGACGAGCCCGTCGAATACGTACGTGTACCCCTCGATCGACGCCGCGGGCGATCTCTACGTCGCGTTCGTGTCCTTCCCGCGTCCGACGATCGCAACCACGACCACGATCTACGTGACCAAGTCGACCGATGACGGGGTCACCTTCGGTCCGTTTGTGCCCGTTGCGAGGGCGGGCGTCCAGCCCGACGGTATCCTGCCGAACACCACGTTCCGGGACGGCATCGTCGAGAACTTCGCCGCGAGCCCGACCTACCCGGGCCACCTCTACGTGACGTGGGAGAACTGGGACGGCGCTCAGGAAGACGTCATGTTCTCGCAGTCCAAGAACGGCGGCGCGACGTGGTCCACGCCGACGATCGTTAATGACAACGTCGACACGAAAGGCGCAACAGACCAATTCCAGCCTTCCGTCGCGGCCGGCCCGAGCGGCGCAGTGGCGGTGGCGTTCTACGATCGCCGAGCGACGTGTCCGAAGGACGCCAGTGTGCTTCCCCAGGACGTCGGTCGCTCGAACTTCTGCATCGACGTGACACTCCAGGCGTACAAGGACGCGGGCAGCGGCGCGGTCCCAGTCGGCGGCAATGTCCGTATTACGAACTACACCTGGGATCCGATGAATCCCGACCAGCATGTCGACGGCATTGGCCAGATGGCTTGCGCGGCGCACCGCGATCCGTGCACGACCAACGCGTTCATTGGCGATTACTTCGGTCTTGCCATCTCGCGGGGCAACATCTACGCGTTGTTCGTGTCCACGCACTATCCCTCCAGCATCACGGCCGACGAGGGCGGACCCGTCTACTACCAGCAGCAGGTCCTCGCCACGGTTCCGCGGTCGGCATTCGGCTCGACCTACTAGACGATCGGAGGAGGGGCTCGCGCCGACGAGCCTCTCCTTTAGACTCGCGAACATGCCCATCGACTTCGACCTCTCGGGCAAACGCGCGCTCGTGACCGGCGGATCTCGTGGGATCGGCCGGTCGATCGCGCTGGCATTGGCGGATGCCGGAGCTGACGTCGCGGTCACGTCGCGGACCGGTAAAGCCGGCGATCCGGTCGCCGATCAGGTGCGCCGAAAGGGCCGGCGGACGCTGTCGCTGCTCCTCGATGTACGCCATCTCGTCTCGATCCGCGCCTGTTTCGACCGGCTCGAGAGCGAATGGGGCCCACTCGACATCCTCGTGAACAATGCGGGCACGAACGTGCCACGTGGGATCTTCGAAGTCGGCGAGGAGGATTGGGATCAGGTCATCGACACGAATCTCAAAGGTCTCTTCTTCGTGTCGCAGGCGGCGGCGCGGCGGATGGTCGAGGCTCGGAAGCCCGGACGGATCGTCAACATCGCCTCGCAGTACGGCTTGGTCTCGAATGTAGAACGGGTGGCGTACTCGGCGTCAAAGGGCGGCGTCGTGAATCTCACACGTGCGCTCGCGCTCGAGCTCGCGGAGCACCAGATCACCGTCAATGCGATCGCGCCGACGACGATCGAGACCGACCTCATGCGTCCGCAGCTGAACGATCCGGAATTTCGCAGCCGCACGTTGAAGAACATTCCGCTCGGGGAGCTGGCTCAGCCGGAGGATGTGGCGTCGGCTGCGGTCTTCCTTGCTTCCCCGGCCGCGGCGATGATCACCGGGCATACGCTCGCTGTTGACGGTGGCTGGACCGCACAGTAGGCAACCTGGCAGCCGCCGACAGAACGTATATGTTGTGTGAAAATTCCGACGAACCCCAACATCATGTGTGCAGATGATCGTCTCCTCGCGTAAGATGACGCGGCTCTCGATCAGGGAGATTCCGGTGTGTAGACGAGAATGCGGGGCCGCTTCCAAAAACAAGCCGCTCTCGTCGGGGTGGGTATGGACCTACGTTCCTTTCACACGCCGCTCGAGGCGCCAGAGCACTTCCGCCATCTCGCGACCGCGATAGCCGAGGCCGGTCTCGCACCGGTGTTCGGTCAGGCTCGCCAATCCGTGACCGAGAAGCTCCGGATGGTGGGATTGACCGCTCCCGCGGCCTTCGCCGGATCCGGAGAGGTCGAAGTGCTCGCACAGGCCGAGGGTGACGGGGCCGTCATGCTCCGCCTCGTCCCCAACGCACAGAGCGACTCGGACGGCAGCGCGTTCGTCGCGGACATCCGCGTCCTCTCGACCACCGCCGCGGCCCAGCTCGAGGACTTGGTGCGCCAAAAAGTGCTGACCCTCTCGGCCCACTCCTGGTCCGAGGCCCGGCTCATCGATCGCATGCGGGTCAACCTCAACGAAGACGGCGCCGATGCAAGCTTGCTGAATGACCCGGAGCGCCGCCAGCGGATCCGGGAGCTCTACGACGACCGGCTCCGGTCCGCGCTGGCCCGTCTCCTCGGCGCGGCGCGCGGTGAGCGCGCGCGAGAGCCGATGGAATGGCTGCGACCCTTTGCCGATGACGCCGAAACGCGTCAGGCGCTCTTCGGGAACCCCGCCATCTTCGCCCAGCGCTACGCCATCGCCTGCCGCTCGTGCGAAACGCAACCGCATCTCGCGTTCCCCGACCGCGGACGCGCCGAATCCATCGTTGACGAGGTCGGCAGGACCTGCGTGAACTGTGGCGAGAACGCCCTGGAGATCGCCGAGCTCTATCGCGTCAGCGACGAGTACGTCAAGGCGATCCAGCAGGGCACCTGGCTTCGATCTCTGGTCGCCGACGCCGTCGCCGGACGGACCGATGCGACCTGGACCTCGCGCAAACTCGGCAGGAGTGAGCTCGACGTCGTCGCGATCTACGCCGACGAGGTCTTCTTCTTCGCCTGCAAGGACGGCAGCATCGGCCCCGCCGACGTCTACGCAGCCGTCCGCGCCGCGGAGCAGCTCGACGTCGATGAGGCCATCCTCGTCACGACGACCGACGTGCCACGTCGCACGCAGGAGATCCTCGCTTCGCTCGGCGCCGGTCCGCGCATCTACCGCATCATCTCCGAGCAATCCTCGCAAGCCATCCGCGACGCGGTCCAGCGCGTTCTGGACGAGTCGGCGTGGAAATATCTCGACCGCTCGCTCGCGGACGAAGGCACCATCGTCACCACCACTACCCGTGGCGGGGCGGCGCATCGTCTCGCGCGTCTCAACGTCTAAGTCCTACACCGAGAGCAAGGGGCGGGACACGGGCTCGTCGCTCGTTCCCGCCCTTTCTTCTCCGATCCCTCTGATCCGTTTCCGACACGGAGTCTGGGACCTAAGTAACCCTGACCTAACCGTGGCTGGAGGGCAGACGTTTAGGCCCGGTGGCGTCCGTCCAGGACGCTCCACACCACCACGGGAGGTCAACCATGCGCAGAGTCAAAGCCATCGTCGCCGCGGCGTTCTCCGTTGCATTGCTGGCGTCGGCAATGGCCGGTCCAGCGATGGCTCGGGCTGATAGCGGCAACCTGAAGATTCAGGTCGTTCCGTTCGAATTCGACCCGACCCACAGCGGCATCGTTGCGTCAGGCTGGCAAAAGCATCTTGGACTTCCGGACTCAAAGAGCAACGCGAACTTTGGACTTTTGCTCTCGAAGAACGGAAAGACCCCCACGAACGCCAGCGCGGGCGCACGTGTGCTTGGGGTCAGTGGGATCACGCTCACAGATCTCGGCTACGACATCCGCATGGGCGGTCACTGCGGCGCCGGCGCGCCGCGCTTCAACGTCGTCACGACCGATGGCGTGACGCACTTCGTCGGCTGCAGCTCTCCCCCTGGCACGGTTGAGCCCGCGCCGCCGACGGCGGACGGACTCACTCCAAACACCGGCTGGACGCGGCTGCATTGGACCGCGGCACAGCTTGCCACGGCGTTCCCGCCGATCACCGCGAGTATGAAGGTGCGCTCGATCAGCATCGTGTTCGACGAGGGCGTCGACACCGGCCCGGACTTCTCGGGCATGGCGGTGCTCGACAATATCCGCGTCAACGAGGCTTTCGCCGTCAACGAGGCTTTCGCGGGAAAGCCTGGCACGAGCGACGAGTCGGACAACAAGTCGGAAAAGAAGTCCGACAAGAAGTCCGGTAAGGACGACTAGGCCATACACGAGGGCCGATCGCGCTGGTCGCGATCGGCCCTTTGATGTGAAATCGCAGGTGCCTGGGCGCGCAACCGGGGTATCTCGCCGAGCATGAAATGCAACGAGAAAACGAGGAGCAGAAACCGCGTGATCCGGCCCCGTAGCCGCACCTATACTCGATAGAGACATCGGTGTGAGCTCGGCCCGGTCGCTTCCTCAACGGCCGGCGCCCTGAAAGGCCCTCGTGTCCGACTTCGTCCACCTGCATTGCCATAGCGAGTACAGCCTTCTCGACGGGCTGTCCCGCATCAAAGACATGGTCCACCGCGCGCAGGAGCTGGGCATGCCGGCGATCGCGCTCACCGACCACGGCGCGCTTTACGGTGCGATCGACTTCTATGTGGCCTCGAGGGCCGCCGGCCTGAAGCCGATCGTCGGGGTGGAGACCTACGTCGCACGACGTACGCGTTTCGATCGGGATCCGAAGGTAGACCAGAAGCCGTTCCACCTGGTCCTGCTAGCCAAGAACATCGAGGGCTACCGCAACCTGGTGCACATGGTCTCGCTCGCGCACCTCGAGGGGTACTGGTCGCGGCCCCGCATCGACAAAGACCTCCTGCGGGAGCACGCCGCGGGGCTGATCGGTCTCTCCGCTTGCCTCCAGGGCGAGGTCTCCGTCGCGCTTCGCGAGAACGACGTCGAGCGCGCCGTCGCGGCTGCCAGCGAGTACGAGGCGATCCTTGGCAAGGGCAACTTCTTCCTCGAGCTGCACAACCACGGGCTTCCGGAGGAGGAACCGGTGCGAGAGGGGCTGCGACAGGTCGCGGCGCGGACGGGCGTGCCGCTGGTCGTGACCAACGACTTCCACTACGTGCACAAGGAAGACGCGGAAGCGCAGGACATCATGACCTGCATCCAGATGGGCAAGACGGTCGACATGCCCGACCGCCTGCGGATGATCGACAACCCTGAGCTGTATCTGAAGACAGCCGACGACATGGCGGCACTGTTCCCAGACGATCGCGAAGCAGTGCGCAACACCGTGCGGATCGCGGCCATGACCGACCTCCAACTCCCGCTGGGGGATCTACGCCTGCCGCATTTCCCGATGCCCACGGATCAGACGCCGGAGACGTACCTGCGTGCGCTCGCGGATGAGGGGCTGCGCTCTCGATACCGCGAGGTCACGCCGGAACTGCGCCAGCGGCTCGACTACGAGCTCGACGTCATCGCCAAGATGGGCTACGCGCCTTACATCCTCATCGTGCAGGACTTCCTTCGGTTCGCCCGGGAGCGCGGCATCCTCACCGCCGTCCGCGGGTCCGCCGGCGGGTCGCTGGTGAACTACTGCATCCAGGTCACGGACGTGGATCCGATGCGCTATGGCCTGATCTTCGACCGCTTCCTCAACCTGGCGCGCTTCACCCAACCAGACATCGACGTCGATTTCATGGATTCGCGCCGCGACGAGGTGATCCAGTACGTCGCCGAGAAGTACGGCACAGACCACGTCGCGCAGATCGTGACCTTCAACACCATGCTCGCGCGCGCTGCGGTACGTGACGTCGCCCGCGTGCTGGCGCTGCCGTACGGCTTCGCCGACCGGATCGCCAAGACCATCCCCTTCGGCATGACGCTCTCGGACGCGCGCGGCGCCATCGTCGAGCTGCAGCAGGTGGAGCAGGAATCGGGAGACGCGAGCGCGACTCGGGTGCTGGACCTCGCCGAGAAAGTCGAGGGCCTCGTCCGATCGACGGGCACGCACGCCGCCGGCGTGGTGATAACGCGCGAGCCGCTCACCGAGCTCGTGCCCCTCGAGCGCACGAAAGGCTCGGACAGCGTGCAGACGCAATATGAGGACAAGCAGCTGGAGAAGTTGGGGCTGCTGAAGTTCGATTTTCTCGGTCTGGCGAACCTGACCATCCTCGATCGTGCCATCAAGACGATCGAGGCGACGCACGGCATCGCCATCGATCGGGCCTCGATCCCGCTCGACGACGCGCGCACGTTCGAGCTCCTCGCCTCGGGCGAGACGACCGGCCTGTTCCAGTTGGAATCGGCGGGCATGCGTCGCTACGTGAAGGATCTGAAACCCGACCGCGTCGAGGACGTCATGGCGCTGGTGGCGCTCTTCCGGCCCGGTCCGATGGCGAACATCCCGGCGTACATCCGCCGCAAGCACGGGCAGGAACCAACGACCTACGCGCACCCGCTCCTGGAGCCGGTACTCAAGGGGACCTACGGCGTGATGGTCTATCAGGAGGACGTCATGGCCGTCGTGCAGGCCCTCGCGGGCTTCACGCTGGCCGAGGCCGACGTCCTCTGTTACGCGATCCGCAAGAAGATCAAGGAGAAGCTCGACGCCCAGCAAGAGAAGTTCGTCGCCGGCGCGCGAACGCGAGGCGTGCCGGATGACGTGGTGCGGTTGGTGTGGGAGGACTTCACGCCCTTCGCGCGCTACGGCTTCAACCGCGCGCACGCCGCGATCTACGGGATGATCGCGTACCACACCGCGTATCTGAAGGCGAACTATCCGGTCGAGTACATGACGGCGGTGCTGTCGAGCGACATCGGCACGCCTGAGCGCATCGCCATCGCCGTCGCGGAGTGCCGTCGCATGGGGCTGGAGGTCCATCCACCGGATGTGAATCGCTCGGGATGGGATTTCACGATCGAGGAGCGGGCCATCCGCTTCGGCATCGGTGCGGTCAAGAACGTCGGGCAGCAGGCGGCGGAGGCCATCGTCGAGACGCGCTCGTCGGGCCCGTACCGTTCGCTGGAGGATCTCTGCGGTCGTGTCGATCTGCAGCGCATCAACAAGCGGGTCCTGGAGTCGTTGATCAAATGCAGCGCGTTCGATTCGCTGGGTGACCGCTCGACTCAGCTGGCCCGTCTGGAGAACGCGCTCGCGACCGGACAGGAGGACCAGAAGGCGCGCGAGTCGGGCCAGGTCTCGCTGTTCGATCTGGCCGCGGAGCCGGCGCTCTTCGCGTCGCCGCCGGTGACGGAAACGCCCAAGAAAGAGGCGCTCGGCTGGGAGAAGGAGCTGCTCGGCATCTATCTCTCGGAGCATCCGCTTCAAGCCGTGCAGCAGAAGCTCGGCGAGGTCGTGTCGGCCTATCTGGGCGAGCTCGGCGACGCCGAGAACGATCAGGTCATCGTGGCGGGTGTGGTCTCGTACGCCCGGAAGCACATCACCAAGACGAACAAGCTGATGGTCTTCGCGCAGCTCGAGGATCTCACCGGAAGCGTCGAGGTAACGGTGTGGCCGAGCGTGTACGAGGCCACGGCGACGGTATGGCAGGCGGACAACATCATCGTGGTGTTGGCGAAGGTGGAGAAGGGCGAGGACGACGTCAAGCTTCTGGCCGATCACGCCGTGGTGTTCTCTCCCACAGCCGCGGAGGAGATCCGCGCCTATCAAGCCGAACGCCCGCGCTGGCGCCGGGGCAGATGGAACGCCAACGGCAACGGAAACGGAAACGGAAGCGAGGCGCCCGCGCCGGAGCCGCTTCCCGCCGCGCCGCCGCCATCGCTCGAGCTGCAGGTGCGCTTCCTTCGGGCGCTCGACTACGACGAGTCCATCGCCGCGTTCCAGAAGGTGCAGAAAGTCCTGCAGGCTCATTCCGGCAACGCCCGCGTGGTGCTGGTGCTGCCTGACGCCCGCGGCGGTGCTCGTCGTGTGCCGACCGCCTTCCGCGTGCAGCCGTCGCCAGAGTTGTCGGCGGCGATCGAGGCGGAGCTGGGCGAAGGCGTGTTGCGCATCGAGGAGCGCGTCTGAGCCGAGGGACCGCTGCGGCATCACGCGAGAGCGGCGCGACAGTTGACCACAGCGTGCGACGCTTTCCGCTGATCGCTTTCCTGATCCTGTCGCTCGCACCCGTCCCCGTAGCCGCCAGTACGTGCACCTCGCAGGTCGGACCGTGGATCGCGCCGCCTGCGCGGGTGCCCTCCGGGATACCGGGCTTTCACGCTGCCTGGTACGGACAGAGCGGCTACATGTCGCTGTGTCCAGGAGATCAGGCCACGGCGGTGGTGGCGTACTACAACTCCGGCGCGCAGGGGTGGGTGCTCGGGAAGATGGGCGAGGCCGCATATCTCGGTACCTGGTGGAACGAGCCGGGACAGGATCAAGCGAGCGTGCTCGGCGGCGACGGGCAGCTCGGCGGTCCGAACACAGCGTGGCCGCGCTTCAATCGCCTCGCCGTCCCGACGACCACATGGGTCGGTCCTGGTCAGGTGGGATGGTTCCGCTTCACGCTCCAGGCGCCGACCACACCGGGCACCTACCGACTCGGCATCCGACCACTGATCGAGGGTGCGACCTGGATGGAGGACTACGGCGTCTTCTGGGAGCTCACGGTGCTGAATCCCGACGGATCGCTCCCCGCGCGGACGGCGCCAGACCCGCGCGGGCTCGCGTACGCGGAAGGATTAGGCCTCTTGGCCGGCGATATCCGCGACGTGCACGCCGGCGTCGGGCATGTGTCGGCGTACCTCCAGACGACCACCGGACGCGACCGATCTTCGCCCGCGACGGCGCGCATGAGCGTCGGCGACGGGACCGACCAGTACTGCTGCATCACGCAGGGGTCGACGATCTCGATCGTGACCAGCAATCCGGCCTGGCGAACACCGCCGGCCGCCGCCGCGGATACCTGGCCGGCGGATACAGAGCGCACGGAGCTCGCGGCGCACGAGTACGTGCACCTCTGGCAGCACGAGCTCGGGGGTGACGCGTGCATGCTCGGCGTGCGCTGGATCGCCGAAGGCATGGCCGAATCGTTCGCGTACGGCTCGCTCGTCGCCGACGGCGCCATCCCGGCGGCGAACCTCGACGTCTTCACCAGACGCCAGCTGCGCAGCGCGACCTATGTGCCGCTGTCGTCGCTCGAGACGGCATTCGGTCCGGCCCGCGCGAATCCATTCAGCGTCGCGTACCTCGCCATCGATCGTCTTCTCGCCGCCGGCGGCCGCGATCGGCTGCGGACGTA
Source organism: Chloroflexota bacterium (assembly GCA_005881435.1). Taxonomy (GTDB): domain Bacteria; phylum Chloroflexota; class Limnocylindria; order P2-11E; family CF-107; genus CF-107. The sequence goes on from VBHP01000071.1 coordinate 16,407, forward strand.
CTGCGAACGCGTGGGCCGGGGACAGGAGTGGCATGCCGCGTTCCTCGCGACGTTCGGCGAGACGACAGACGCGTTCTATTCGCGCTTCGAGTCGTACCGCCTCGAATACGTCCAGTAGCCGCTCACGTCGCTCGTCTCGGGACGAGAGCGACGGCGCTGAGAAGCACGCCGACGACGATCGCCAGCACCATGACCGGCAGTGACGGATCGGCAATGACGACGCATGAGCCGTTCGGGCCGTTGGCCGCGGCGCAGCGGGCCGTCAACTGCGCGTCCTCGTAGAGCGCCAGCGCAGCGGCGCCGAGAAGCAGGCCACCGGCATAGGCGGGATTTCGCCGCGGGAACACGGTCGGGATCGCGACGACCGCGACGAGCACGAGTCCAAGCGGCGTCCACGCCGCCAGCCACAGCGAGGCGACACCAAGCGCTGCGCCGAAGAGCCACTCCCGCGCCCGAAGGTTCACCGACCGTAGTGTTCCACGCGTGCGTCTGGATGCGGTGATCTTCGATGTCGACGGCGTCCTGGTGGACGTCCGGTCATCGTTCCTCGAAGCCGTGAAGCGCACCGTGCAGCACCTCGTGGTGACCGAGACCGGTGCGCGCGACGACGGGCCGCTCGTGGATGACGAGCTGATCGCGACGTTCAAACGCGCAGGCGGGTTCAACAACGATTGGGATCTCGCGCACGCCCTGACGCTCTGGTACCTCGAGGCCGGCCCGGCGCCTTCGACCTCCGAGTTGCGCCGCCGTGCCGGCGATCCCATGGTCGCCGCAGGAGTCTCGATTCGCGCACGGACGGCGCGTTTGGCGAGGCCAACCTACGACGAGACGAAGGGTCTGATGCTCGAGCAGTACTGGGGCAGCGCCGAAGCGGTCCGCCTCTTCGGTATCCGCGCCCGCCTCGACGTTCGCGATCCGCTGCTCGCGACCG
>VBHP01000024.1 GCA_005881435.1 Chloroflexota bacterium
CGATCGCCATCGGCGCGCTGAGAAGCGTCACGAGGGCGCCGCCGATGCTCGGACCCGCCGCCTGCGCCCCGACGATGGCCGCCTGCAGTTTCGCATTCGCCTCGACCAGTTGCGCACGCGGCACAACCGAGGGCAAGTAGGCCCCGGATGCGATGTCGAAGAGAACGTTGAGCGAGCCACCGATGAGCGCGACCAGGTAGAGCTGCGGGAGACTGAGCACGCCGAACACATACGCGACCGGCACGGACGCAAGCACGGCGGCCCGGCCGAAGTCCGCGGCGACCATCACCGGACGCCGCTGCACACGATCGAGCCAGATACCTGCCGCGATCCCGAGCGCAAGATTCGGGACCGTTGCTGCCGTCGCCAACGCGGCGACCTCGAATGCGCTCGCGTGAAGCACCAGAATCGCCGTCAGCGGGAGCGCAAGCAGCGTCACCTGAGTGCCCGCAGCACTGATCCCTGCGGCGGTCCACAGCCGCACGAAATCGTGGTGCCGCCAGAGTCCCGCCGGCCACCATGCACGGACTTTCTTCGCGAACTCTTTCCCAGTCATGCGAGCGCGCCGTCTGCAGCGACTACGGTCCGGCGGCCCCGGCGGAAGCGCCAATTGAGCGTCGCGATCCGTGAGGGTCGGATCATCAGCCGCTGATCCGTCGGGTCGATCTTCGAGGTCATTCGAATCCGCGACGGAAGAATGAGTGTGCGGCCGAATGGGTCGCGCCGCTGTTCGCATTGATAAGTTCGATACTGCGGTCCCGACCGGATTCGAACCGGCGATCTCGTCCTTGACAGGGACGTATGCTAGGCCGCTGCACCACGGGACCAGATTGAAGGTGGCCGACGCCACCCGCCTCGCCCCAGATTCTAACCGGTGCCATTTCCATAAGAAAAAAGGCGGCGAGTGCGCTTCCTTTCACTCGCCGCCCTGCCGGTGTGGCCGAAGTTAGACCGCGATCGCCACGACTCGCTTCGCGCTACAGACGTCCTGGGCCAAACGCGCGATCCGCGAGAGACCGACCAACGTAAAGTCGAGTCCCGCCTGCCTCAGCTCCTCATAGCCCATGTCGCGGAAGAGGCGATGTCCCGCGACGTAGCACATTTCGTCATAGAGCGTCGGCCAGGGGACGGGCCGACGCTCGAAACAGAAAAGGACGAAGTCCCGCAAGGTGGTCTCACGAACATCAGACATTCCCTGAACCATCCCCTCGCCATCAGAACGTGACGCATCATCGAATGTGATCCCCGTCCACTCAACAATTTCGTCCACCAACTTCTCCACGGACTTGTCCACAACGAAAGGATCGCCGCAGGCACATGGTTACCACGATCAACGCGGCCTATGGTCGCTGAAGCGACGCCGACGGTCCGCATCACGCGTGGTCGCGGGCTCGATGGCGGAGTCACCGTGGCGCGCGCGCACCGCATCGATCGCGGCATTGAGACGATCTCTGCGGTCGTCGTCGAAGAGCGAGAGCTGCCGTCCAAGATCGGCGTGCTCCAACGCCGAAACCGAAACGCCGATGAGGCGGATGGTGCGCCGATCGGTCTTGCGCTCGTCGCGGAACAGCGCGCGGGCTGCGTCGAAGATCCGACGCGCGTCATCGGTTGCTTCATCGAACGAGCGCTGTCGCGTCAATGTCTCGAATGGCGTCAGTCGGAGCTTCAATGTCACGCAGCGACCGCGGCAACGGCTCGCTCGCAGCCGCGACGCGACGCTCTCAATGAGATGGAGCAGCGTCGCCTCGGCGCGGTCGTCGTCGTCTTCGTCCTTATCGAAGGTGCGCTCATGCCCCACCGACTTCGCCGCCTCACGCGGCACGACTGGGTCGGGATCGAGCCCGTGTGCGCGCTCCCACAGGGCTCGTCCGAATGCGCCGAGATGTGATTCGAGCCTGCGCACATCGAGCGCGGCGAGGTCGCCGATCGTGCGGATACCCCAACCTTGAAGCGTCTCGCGTGTCCGCTCGCCAACCCCCCACAGGCGCCCGACTTCGAGAGGCGCGAGGAACGCCGCTTCTTCGCCCGCGACCACGACGATGAAGCCATCCGGCTTGCCGAGCTCGGATCCGATCTTCGCGCACAGCTTGTTCGCGGCAACGCCGACGGATAGCACCAACCCGAGCTCGGCGCGGACGCGCGCCTTCAGCGTCCGGCCGATCTGCTCGGGCTCACCGAACAACGCGATTGACTCCGTCACGTCGAGGAATGCCTCGTCGAGCGAGATCGGCTCGACCAGCGGCGTGTACTCGTCGAACAGCGCCATCACCTGGTCGCTGAGCTGGCCGTAACGCTCGTGATTGCCTGGAACGAAAATCGCCTGTGGCGCGAGCCGAGCGGCCTCACGAAGCGGCATCGCTGAGTGGACCCCGAACACACGTGCTTCGTACGATGCGGCTGCGACGACGCCACGTTCGTTCGGCCTGCCACCGACGATCACCGGCTGGCCGCGCCACTCGGGATGATCGAGTTGCTCCACGGAGGCGTAGAAGGCGTCGAGATCGCAATGCAAGATCGCGCGAGGTGCGCTCACGCCACTCGTGCCCCCCACGTCTTTGTTTCCGGCGCGAGGAAACGCGCCAGCCGCTCGCCCTCTTCCATCGCCGCGGTCTTCTCGCCGCGTCCGAGCCTGCCGAAGGGATGGACGTTCACGACCGCCTCCTCCTTCCCTCGCTGGAGCGTCCACGTGCCGGCGACCATGCCGTCGACCAGGAGCGTGGCCTCGATGATCCCGTTCTTGGAGTAGATCGCGGGTCGATGTCGAGCCGGAACGATCCGGTCGCGGCGCTGATACGCGATGAGGACCTCGTCGTATCTGGGCAGCAGTCGGATCGGCGCGTCAACGTCCGCGTCAGGACGAGGCGCGTCTTCGAAGTCGTAGAGCGTGCGGTGCTGCTCGTCGACGAACATCCGCAGCTCCGGCGCAAGTCTCGCGAGCGCAGGTCGGATCCGCGCCGGCACCTGTCCGCCGAACTTGGCGATGTCATCGACCCCCACCGGTCCGAACGCGGCGACGCAGCGGCGCACGAGCAGATCGATCGCGTCATCCTCGGATGGTCTTCGCTCGCCGCGGATCCAGTGCCGCGCCGCAACATAGGGCGCGTCGGTGCCGCCGTAGTCCCATCGCCCTCCCGGAGGAGCGGACACGAGATCGGCGTGAGCGCTGACAAAGCGCCAGACGAGCCACCGGTATGGTCCGAGCGCTCCGACGCGCTCGACGACATGCGCCAGCACGTCCTCCTTCGCGCGGGGCCGTCGCGCGAACGCCACGGCCAGACGCGCGACCTCTTGCGGGTCGATGCCCCGTCCGACCTGCATTCGGTTCCAGGCGCCTCGCTGCAGATCTTGGGTCGCCACGGCGTAGGCGTAGAAGTCGCGTGCACTGACGAGGTGCAGTGTCCCGCGCATCAAGCGCGCGCGAACGATGCGGTGCGCCTCGAGCGCCGACCACAGCTCCTCGCGACGGAATCCCAGGAGTCGCGTCCACAGCGCGACGTACGGCGAGGGAGACCATTGCGCCTGCAGCGCCGCGATCCGCTCGATCGCGGTGACCGCATCGAGCTTCACGCGCTGGAGCAGCAGCTGCCGCGCGAGCGTCGCCCGATTCAGCTCGCGGATGCTGAGCACCGGCGCATCGACGGTCGCGCGGCTCATACCCGAACCCCGTAGACCGTGGCCTCGGGGACATAGAACCGCGCCAGACGCTCGCCCTCGGCCTCGAGGGCGACGCGGTCCGGCCGCGCCAAAGGCCTGAATGGCAGGAGCTCGACGATCGCCTCCCGCCTACCTGTGGACACCCGCCATCGGCCCGCCACAAAGCCATCCACGAGGAAGGTGGGCCACACCTCCGCGGAAAAGATCACGCGCTTGCGGAATGCCTCGGGCAGGATGCGTGTCCGCTCGGGCGCAGCGTGGCCGAGGATCGCCGCATCGAAGCGGGCCAGAAAACGCACCGGTGCGGCCGTGTCCGCCGGCGGTCGCGGGGCGTCGGCGAGGTCGTAGAGCTCGCGACCGCGCTCGTCGCTCAGGCGCAGCAATCCCTTGAGCCGGTCGAGCGCGCCGCGGATCAGCGGCAGGCGCACGCTGCTCCACGCCGCGATGTCCTGCACCGTGGCCGGGCCGAAGGCGCCGAGGTGACGACGCACGATGAGGTCATAGGCCACGTCGTCAGCCGGCGGCGGACGCAGGGCTGGCGCGGGTGCGATGAAGCGCGCGAGCTTGCGATGGTCCCAGTGCGCTCCGTCTGGTTCCCAGATCAGGCCGCTGGTCGCGACCGCCGCCCACAGCAGCCAGTTCCGCAGACGCTCGTCCTTGGCGTCGTCGGGCAGGTGTGCCGCGGTGTGCTCGCGGATCTCGTCCCGCGTGCGCGGCGTCTTCGCCGCGAAGCGCATGACACGGGCGTAGACCTCGCGCAGATCTCCGCGCTCCGGACCCCCCGGCGGTCGCCAGGCCCCGAAGCGACCGTCAAGAGTCGCGAGTGCGTACGCTGGGTATTCGCGCGCGGAGACCAGATGGAGCGTCGCTCGCATCAGCGTCGTTTTGACGATCTCGCCCTTATCGATCGGCCGTTGCAATCGCTCCCGCTCGAAACCGTCGATCCGAGACCACAACGCGACATAGGGCGAGGGCGCCCACTGCGCCTGCAGGCCACCCAGTTGCTCCACGGCACGGACGATGGGGACGCGCCTGCGCTCGAGTAGCAGCTGACGCGCGAGGAGCGCGCGGTTCAGCTCACGGAGCGTCAGGAGGGGAAGGTCGGATCGCGGTCGCGCGCCCACGGCGCGATGCTACGAGAGGCGTCTGATTACGCCGATGACCTTGCCCTGGACCTTTACGTCGCGCGCGTAGATCGGTCCCATGGAACTGTTCGCGGGCTGCAGCCGGATGCGATCGCGCTCGCGATAGAAGCGCTTCAACGTGGCGGTGTTGTCCTCCAGGAGCGCCACCACGATGTCGCCGTCGCGCGCCGTGTGCTGTGGCTGAATGACGACGAAATCGCCGTCGTCGATGAGATCCTCGATCATCGACTTGCCTCGGACCTTCAGGACGAACGTATCGTCGTTGCGTGCCCAGTCCGAGGGGATCGTGATCGTCTCCTCACGCTCCTCGTAGGCGTAGATCGGCTGACCGGCCGCGATCTCGCCGATGATCGGCGCCGGCACCGAACGCAGCTGTTTCGCTCCAGGAATCGTGAGCGCGCGCGAGCGCGTTGGCTGACGCGTCAGACGGCCCTCCTTTTGAAGGCGGAGGAGGTGATGGTGCACCGCGGAGGTCGAGGCCAGTCCGACGGCCGAAGCGATCTCGCGTACGGAGGGCGGGTAGCCACGCTCGGCGGCCATCCGTTCGATATACGCCAGGATGCGGTCGCCTCTGGGTTGATCGCGCGACGCCTTTGGTCTCACGCCCCAGAACCATAGCGAACAAATGTTCTGTCTGTCAAGCCCTGCAAGACTGCGCGCGTGGATCCGACCTGCTGATCTTTTACGGCTATCGCGCGCTCTGGGCGATCGCCATTGCTGTCGCCGCATTCCTCCTGGCGCGACTGGTGCGGCGGGGCACGATGCGGCTCCTGGAGCGTCGACGCGCCCACTCCAACGCGGTCATCCTCCTCGGAAATCTCGGGCAGCTCGCGATCCTGACGGTCGGCGCGCTGATCATCCTTGCCATCTTCACCGGACCGAATTTCGGCGCGATCCTGACCTCGTTCAGCATCCTCGGCCTGGTCATCGGACTGTCACTTCAGGACATCCTCAAGAACTTCTTCGCCGGCGTCTGGATCCTGGTGGAGCGTCCGTTCCGCATCGGCGACACCATCCAGGTCGACGTGCACACCGGGACGGTCGAGCAGATCGCCTTTCGCACGACGATGCTGCGTACACCGGACGGGCGTCAAGTCGTCTTGCCGAACAACACGCTGATGACGATGCCCGTCGTGAACCACACCGCGTATCCGGTGCGACGTGGCGAGGTGTGGGTGGTTCTCCCGGAGGACGCGACTCCGGCCGATGTGGTGGGCACGGTCCGTGCGGCGCTCGCCGACGTGTCGGTCATCACTCCGGATCCCGCTCCCCGGGTCGAGCTCCGCGGCGTGGACCAAGGACGCATGCGCTTTCTGGCGATGTTCTGGGCGCCCGATCGCGACCAGGCCGTTCCGGAAGCGATCGCCGCGCTCCGGGCCCGTCTACCGAAAGCCGAGGTGCACGGTGCCTAGAGGAGTGGGCTCGCGTAACCCGAAAGAGGTCTGGAACCTGGTCCGGCGGCTACCGACCTACGTGCGGTTGGTGTGGGCGTTGCTGCGCGATCCGCGCGTGCCCGGCCCGCTGAAGGGTCTGCTAGTGCTGCTGGCCGGATACCTCGTCAACCCGATCGACATCATTCCGGACTTCATCCCCGTTTTCGGCCAACTCGACGACATCGCCGTGACGCTCCTGGTCCTGGACGTGTTCATCCGGTCCGCACCGAAGGATGTCGTCGACGAGCACCTGGCGCGCATCTCGCGGAATGAGGACGATCTGCACCGCGATCTGTTGCAGGCGGAGCATCTGCTTGGAAGTACGTACGCGAAGCTTCGAGATAATCTCCAGGGCGTATTGAGCAAGAGTGGTGGGCGGTTCCGCTCCGCGGCCGAGGCCTCGCGGGGTCTCGAGACATGGGAGGAGGACAAGGACTGATGGACAGCGACAACGAGGGCGGCCTGTTCGGAGCGATCGAGGCCATCCTCGCGGTGGTCGGCGCCCTGACGGTCGTCGGCCTCCTGGCGATCGTTGCGTCCGTGCTGGCGTGGGAGTGGGAGCTCCGCAAGAGCGAACGCGAGACGCGTCAGGCCGAGCCCTCCGAAGAGCCGGCTTAGTTGCGCATCGTCCTCCGTAAGGAGGTCAAGGGCGTGGGCAGGCCCGGCGACGTGAAGGACGTGGCCGACGGCTACGCGACGAACTTCTTGTTGCCCCGCGGCCTCGCCGTCGAGGCCTCCGCCGCGACGATGCGCGCCGTCTCGCAACAGCAGGACTCGACGAAGGCGCGGGTCGAGCGGGAGCGTGCCGACCTGCGACAGCTCGCGCAGCGGATCGGCGAGGTGCGACTGTCATTCGCGCTCAAGGCCGGCGCGCAGGGAAAGGTCTTTGGGTCGGTGACGAACCGCGACATCGTCGAGGCACTCGCCGCGCGCGGCATCGCCATCGAACGCTCCAAGATCCACCTGGCCGAGCCGATCCGATCGCTGGGCACGCATCGCGTCGTCGTGCGACTGCTGCCTGACGTGCAGGCCGAGATCGCCGTCGAGGTCACGACCGCGTAAGCCGTGGCCGAACTCGACGTACGCCAACGCGAGGCCGAGGCCGTGGGACGGCGCGCTGTCGTCGGGGCGCTGATCTTCGACGAGCGTGGACGGCTCTTCGTGCACCGCCGCGGCCCCGATCGCCGCTTCCTCCCCGACTGCTGGGACATCGTCGGTGGCCACGTCGAGCCAGGCGAAACCTTGCTGCAGGCCCTCGCGCGCGAGACGAGCGAAGAGACCGGCTGGACGCTCCGCGACGCGCGTCTCGTTCACGTCGAGGACTGGGAGAGCGAGGGACCGACCGGCCCGGATCGGCGGCGTGAGTTCGACTTCATCGTCACCGTCGACGGCGACCTTTCGCGTCCGACGTTGGAGCGGCCGAAGCAGGTGGCGTTCCGTTTCATAACGCGGGGGGAGATCGCGCTGCTCGACGAGAACCGCCGCGCCGACGACGGCTTCGTCCGCCGCATCGCCGAGCTTGCGTTTACCGAGCGCGATCGCGGCTCAGAGCCATGAGTCGAAGAGCAGTTGCCCGCTGCGCTCCTCGTCGCGGCCATGCTTCATGCGGAGCCGCGCCTGGTCGGCACGGAAACCCTCTCGCTTCAAGACGTCCTGCGCTTTCACGCGTCGAGCGGCGACGCGGATCCACACGTGCGCGAGCTGCCGTTCCAGCGCCAGCGTCCGCAGGCCACGCAGCAGCGCCGCCGTGCCGCGAGTGCCGCCGGCGCGACTGACGGCCGCCACCGGTATCGCCAGACCGTATGCCGCGACGGTTGTGGACCAGCAGCGTGTCGCCGATCTCCGTCTCGAGTGCGGCAGTGACTTCCACCGTTGGATCGAGACCGGGCACGTTCTGCGCGGCGATGCGTTTGATGTGGCGGAGCGCCGCCTCGCGTTCGCCAGTGGCCAGCTCGCCGAAGCGCACCACCGAGAAGCCGCGCGGCAACGTGTCCGCTGTGGCGTCGGCGACGAAGGCGACCGCGTTCGACACGGGCAGGTACGCCATCTTGGTGTAGAGGTACACGAGCTGCGCGGCGTCGCCGATGCATTCGAGCCCCCACAGGCGTACCCGCGCGCGGCGCCACCGCCCATGCACCGCATTGATCAAGCGCTGCGCGATGCCGAGTCTTTGCGCCTCCGGCGCCACGGCGATTGGGCCGAAATACGCGAGGCTGCCCCACCGCACGCTGAAGACGCACCCGACAACGCGGCCGCCGCGGAGCGCGATGAACGCGCCCGGCGGTTCCTTCTGAAAGCGCACCATCGCGAGTCGCGGCCCGAATGGCGGCCCCGCCAGCCGACCCGTGCGTTGGCGGACGGCGTCACCGAAGGCGCGTTGTAATAGATCCTGCGCCGCGAGCACGTCTGGCAGCGCCATCTCGCGCACGACGGTGTCGCTATCCACAGCGCCCGAAGTATCGAGTGCTTATGCCGCGGGCGTCGTCAGCTCGCGGAAGCGCGTGTACTCGTAATCGAAGTAGAGCTGGAAATCGCCGGTCGGACCGTGACGGTGCTTGGCCACGCGCACGTCGAGGATCGGAATGATCGGCTCGCCGGCGCGCGCGCGGTCGCGTTTCCAAAGGAAGATCACGACGTCTGCGTCTTGTTCGATCGCGCCGCTGTTGTGCACGACGAAGCCATCGGCGATGAAGTTGCCGCTCCCCGGCACGCGAAGGTCGAAGACCGCTTCTTCTCCAGCGGGCTCGACCGAACGGACCGGCTCCCACAGGACGTCGCTTGTCGCGAAGGTGCGGAGAACAGGGTCGGCCGTCAGCTCGGCGTACTTGCCAACGGTCGAGCGACGCATGCTGAGCGCGCTCGGCACCCGTAATTCACGCGGATTCGCCTCAGGCCACTCGACGCCGACCTCGGAGAGCCGCATCGGTGTGCCCACGAGGTCTCCACGAGACAGCCCCTCGAGAGGCCTCCAGCCAGTTGGAGTGAGGAACGGGTGGTTCGCGGTCGCCCTGATCGTGCGGCCGGTCTGCGAGGTGACGCGGAACACAGGCTTGACGCCGTTCGACCAGACGTCCGCGACCTGGAACGGTCCCACGAGGTGGTCATCGCCGAGCGCAAGAATCCGCGCGCCCGCTCGCAGGTCCAGAACCGGCGTGAGCCGCCCGGTCTCAGCATCGATCACGCGCGTGTCGCCGGTGACGCATTCACGCAAATCTGAGAGCTTCGGCTCGCCACCAGTGCGTCGCTCGATCTGACGTGAGAGCTGCGATATCACCAGGACCGGTACCTCGAGCTCTCGCGCGATGGCCTTCAGACCTCGCGTGATCGACGCGACCTCCTGCACGCGGTTCTCCTCGTCCCCGGAGAGCCCCTCCATGAGCTGCAGGTAATCGATGACGATGAGATCGAGACGACCCTGGCGCACCTGCAGTTTGCGCGCGTGCGTGAGCACGTCGGTGACGTCCAGGCGGGTGCATTCCTCGATGAAGATCTGGTGCTGCATCAGCTCACCGCTGGCATGGTTGATCGCCTTCAGCTCCTCCACATCCAGCGATCCGCGTCGGAGCCTGCCGCCGTCGATCTCCGCCAATCCGGACAGCAGCCGCAACGTCAGGTCTTCCTCCGTCATTTCGAGCGAGAAGACGGCCGCGACCGCATCGTGCTGCAGCGCGGCGTTTCGCATCACGTTGAGCGCGAAGCTTGTCTTGCCCATACCCGGACGGCCGGCGACGATCACCAGGTCGCCCGGGTGCAGGCCACCGCCGAGCAGCGTGTCGAGCGAGGCGAAGCGCGTCGACAGCGCGGGGCCGCGACCCTGCTCGTTCTGCTCGTCGATGGTGGCGAAGTAGTCATCGAGCGCCTCGCGCAACGTGACCACCTCACGATGCAGACGGCGCTCGCTGACGCGGAAGAGCAGCTGCTGCGCCTGCTCGACGGCGGCGCGTGGCTCCCCGCTGGAGAGCGCCAGACGCATCATGTCCTGCGCGGCGCCGATGATGCGGCGCAAGATCGAGGTCCGCTCGACCACCGCGGCGTACCCACGCGCGTGTGCCGGCGAGGGTGTGCCCTCGATCAGGCCAACGATCGCCGCCGGACCGCCGGCCTCATCGAGCTCGCTCTTCGCGCGCAACAGCTCGGTAACGGCGGCGAAGGACGGCTCGCGGCCTGAATCGGCGAGCTCGATGATCGCTCGATAGATCGCTCGATGCGTCTCGCGCGAGAGGTCATCCGGAAGAACCTGCGAGCGCACGACTTCAAGCAGGGAAGCGTCGAGGAGGAGGGCGCCCAGGAGGGACGCCTCCGCCTCGACGCTTTGCGGGAGGGGACGGCCGCCAGGGTCAGTCGCCAAGCGCCGCCTCGCCGGCGGCAACCAGCCAGTTGCCGACGCGGATCGCCTGGTCTGGGGTGAAGCGCGCCACGTGCTCGCACTCTTCGTCGGCGGTCACGGTGAGCCAGACCCGGTCGTCGGACTCGTCGTCCGGCGGCACAAGCTCGACCTCCACGCGCTCGCACTCGACATCGATGAGCGCTCGGGATTCGCCTGCCTGATTGAAGGGTTCGATGGTTTCGACGCGGTTCAAGTCGTCCTCCATGAAAGTGTCCTTACCGCTCGCGTGCCTTCGAGGAGAAGCGCGTATAGCGCGGTTCAAAAACCAGCTGGAACTTCATCGTCGGGCCGTTGCGGTTCTTGGCCAGATGGCAATCGATCGTCTGCGCCGACTCGGTACCGGGAATGCGCTTCCAGAGAAAGAGGACCTCGTCGGCGTCCTGTTCCAACGACCCGCCGTCGCGCAGATCCGCCAGGCGCGGCTCAGCCGTCTCGCGCTCTTCCACCGCCCGCGACAGCTGCGACAGCGCGATCACCCCGACACCGAGCTCGCGCCCAAGCGCCTTGAGGTTGCGCGTGATCGTCGCGATCTCTTGCACCCGGTTGTCGTCATCGCCAGCCGTCCGCATCAGCTGCAGGTAGTCGATGACGATGAGGTCCAACCCGGCGGCCGCCTTTCGCCGGCGGGCTTTGGTGCGCAGCTCCATCACTGAGATGCCCGGCGTGTCGTCGATCTCGACCGGTAGGTCCATCAGTCCTGCCGCGGCTTCGGGATCGCGCACGCCGCCGCGCATCTGGATCAGGTCGATCGATGCATGCACGGCCATCAGCCGTTGCGCGATCTGCTCGCGCGACATCTCCAGCGAGAACACGAGCACGCGTTCGCCACGTCTCGCGGCTTTGTAGGCGATGTTCAGCGCCAGACTCGACTTCCCGACGGCGGGACGGGCGGCGAGGATGAACAGGTCCCCACGCTGCAGCCCATTGGTCGGAACATCGATCTCGGGATAGCCGGTTGCAACACCGACGACCTCTTGCGGGTTGTCCATGCGGTAGGCGATGCGGTCGTACGTCACGTTGAGGGCCTCGCGGATGTGTCGCAGTGAGGACGCGACGCCCTCCTGCAGCAAGGTGAAGACACGCTGCTCCGAGCGATCGAGGGTCAGATCGAGGTCGGTCGGCTCGTCGTAGGCCATGGCGGCGATGTCCTGGGCCGCACCGAGGAGCCGTCGCAGCAGCGCTTTGCCGGACACGAGCCGCCCGTCGCGTTCGACGTCGACCGCGGTCGCGACCGACTCCTGCAGCTCGCTCAGCGCCGGTGGGCCGCCGACGCGCTCCAGCTCGCCCTTTCGTTGCAGCTCGACCCGCACGGTCAGCGGATCGATCGGCTCGTGGCGCTCGAACAGCGAGCGAACGGCGTCAAAGACACGCTGGTGCCGTGGGAGGTAGAAGTCCTCAGGACGGATGAAGTCGGCGACGCGGATGATCGCGTCGCGGTCGATGAGGAGCGCCCCGAGCACCCGCGCCTCCGCGGCCGGATCGTGCGGCGCAGCGACCGCGGGAGGCGACAGGGTCATCGCCGGCAACAGTGCGTCGCGCGGGGTCGATGCGCGCGTGTCTTGCCCACCAACTTCTCCGCTAAGTTCTCCACAGTGCCAGGCCTCCCATCCGCCGCACAGGGCGCGGCTTCTCAGCATGCGAACATTAGTTCTATCGGTCAAGCCTTGCGAGAATGCGGCCAGGCCGGGCTGTGGAGCGACTGTGGGAGGTGTGGATAAGTTGCGCGTGCTCGTGACGGGCGGCGCCGGGTTCGTCGGTTCGCACGTGGTCGAAGCGCTGCTCGCCCGCGGAGATGAGGTCACGGTCGCCGACGACCTGTCCACCGGCGACCGGCGCAACGTCGCGGCGGCCGCGGATCTGCGCGTGGTCGACATCTCGGATGGCGACGCGATCGTGCGCGAGCTCGGTGACCTCGACCTCGACGCAATCGTCCACGCCGCGGCTGAGGCGAGCGTGGTGCGCTCGGTCGCCGATCCGGCCCGCAGCGAGCGCGTGAATGTGGGAGGCACCGCGAACGTGCTCGAGCTCGCAAAACGCGCCGGCGCGTCGCGCTTTGTCTTCTTCTCCACCGGCGGCGCGATCTACGGCGAAACCGCCGTCTGTGCTAAGGAGACAGATCCGCTCCGACCGGTCTCCCCATACGGAAAGCACAAGCTCGAGGGCGAGAAGCTCGTTCAGCTGTCGGGCCTGTCGCACGCGATCCTGCGTCCGGCAAACATCTACGGTCCGCGGCAGCGTGGCGACCTCGAGGGCGGCGTGGTGGCGATCTTCATGCAGCGCTGGCGCGCGCGGCAAGAGCTGGTCGTGTTCGGCGACGGATCGGCCGAACGCGACTATGTCTACGTCGAAGACGTCGCTCGCGCCGTCGTCGCCGCGCTCGAACGCGCCGGCAACGGCAACTGGAATATCGGCACCGGCGTACTGACGAGCGTGAACGCAGTCGTCAACGCACTTCGCCAGTACCTCGGACCGCCGCCTGCCGGCGTTCGCTTCGCGCCACCGCGGGCCGGTGAGCTTCAGCGCGCCTGCGTCGATCCGAGCAAGGCTGCTCGAGACGGGTTCTGGCGTCCGACGGTGTCGTTCGTCGCCGGCATCGGGCTGCTCCTGGCCGAAGCGAAGCTTGGTTGACGGTCTGCCCTACACTCGCGCGCTATGTTCCAGGACAAGGTCCTGACCTGTCGCGATTGCGGAAAAGAATTCGTCTGGACCGCGGGGGAGCAGGAGTTCTACCAGCAAAAAGGACTGCTGCATGCGCCGCAGCGCTGCCCGGAGGATCGACAGCGCGCGAAGTCCGAGCGCCAGGCGAAGCGGGAGATGCACGAGATCACGTGCAGCAACTGCGGCAAGCAGGCCCAGGTTCCATTCGCGCCGCGGCTCGATCGACCCGTCTACTGCAGCGACTGTTTCGAGAAGGTCCGCACGACCGCACCTTAGCGAGCGGACCTCACCTCTAGGCTGTCACTAGAGGCGTGTTTCGTTTCGTCGTCGGAGTCGTCGTCGGCTTTCTCCTTGCGCTCGCCGTGCTGCTTTCAGTCGGCACGTTTTTGCGCGCCGCGGATCAGACGAGGCGCGCCGATGTCATCGTCGCGCTATCGGGCGACAGCACTGGTGTTCGCGCCGCCGCGGCGGCGTCGCTGTACCGCGCCGGACTTGCGCCAGCAATCATCTTCAGCGGCGCATCCGAAGATCCGAATTCGATCTCGTCGGCGGCGCTCATGGCGCGTGATGCGATGGCGCTCGGTGTGCCTCGCGAGGCCATCCTGCTCGAGGAGTCGGCACGCACCACCGAGGACAACGCTCGCTTCGTGCGCGAGATGATGCGCGTCAAGAGTTTCAGCTCCGCGCTGCTGGTAACGAGCGGGTACCACGAGCGCCGTGCGGCCGCGACGTTTGCGCGGGCCTTCGAGGGTGCGGGCGTGCGCTTTACCAACACGCCGGCCGACGATCCGGATTGGGACCCGGTGCTGTGGTGGCTACATCCGGATCAGCGTGACCTGACCCTTCGCGAGCTCGGCAAGCTCGCCCTCGTCTATCTGAATCAGTAGCCGCATATGATGCTGATCGCGTGGATGACGCAGTCAAGACCGCCGCGCTCGCGCTCATCGACAAGGAGCGAAGCCGCCTCGAGCAGGTCCTAGGTCGACTCAGTGCGGACGATTTCGGCCGTCCAGTATTCGACGCGGAGTGGGGAACCGAGCCGTGGACGGCGAAAGATCTCGTCGGGCATCTCTCCGGATGGAAGGTACAAACTTTGGCGCTGGCAGAACGCCAGCGTTCAAACCATGCCTCGCCTATCCCGGCCGATCGCATGGTCTATCAAGAGCTCGGCATCGACGTTGAAGCCTTCAACCGCGACGAGTACCTGGCGAGACGCGCGCTTACTGTCTCCCAGATCGTCGAGGAGCATCGCAAAGTCCACGATCGGTTACGCGTCGCGCTCGGCGCTCTCGCCCCCGACCAGCTACTCGGAGGACCGGGCGTTGGTGAGCTCCGGCAGTGGGTGACGATGGCATTGTTGATCCATCCGAGGACGCATCGATTACACCTGATCGACGCGTTTGACCTAACCGCGGCGCGCTGAACGCGCTACTCTTCCGACACGTGCCCATCACCGCCATCGTCGGCGCGCAGTGGGGCGACGAAGGCAAAGGCAAGATCACAGACGTCCTCGCTCAGGACGCGGACCTCGTCATCCGGTTCCAGGGCGGCGACAACGCCGGACACACCGTGGTCAACGATCGCGGTGAATTCAAGCTCCATCTGATCCCAGCCGGGATCTTCAATCCCGACGCGGTCAATCTCATCGGGCCCGGCACCGTGGTGAATCTGCTCACGCTGGTGGAGGAGCTCGACATGCTCGAGGCTCGCGGCATCTCCACGGCGAACGTTCGGGTCGCCGACCGCGCCCACCTGGTGTTGCCTTATCACGTGATGCTCGACCGCCTGGACGAACGCGAGCGCGGCCGCCGCAAGCTCGGCACCACCGGCCGCGGCGTCGGACCGGCGTACGCCGACAAGGTCGCGCGTCATGGGCTCCAGGCGTACGAGGTCCGTGACGAGCGCCGCTTCCGCGAGCGCATCGCGCGAAGCGTGGAGCTGAAGAACCGCATCCTCGAGGCCTACGGTGAGCAGCCGCTCGACGCCGGGCAGCTGGCGGACGACCAGCTCGAGGCCGCGGCGCGACTTGGCGACCGCATCGTCTCGGCGCTGCCATTGGTCGAGGATTTCGTGAGCCGCGACGCGCGCGTGCTGCTCGAGGGACAGCTCGGCGCCATGCGCGATCTGGATTGGGGCATCTATCCCTTCGTCACCTCGTCGAATCCACTCGCCGGCGGCGCGTCGATTGGCGCCGGGATCCCGCCGCGCCTGATCACGCGCGTGATCGGCGTGGTCAAGGCGTACTCGACCGCAGTGGGCGAGGGTCCGTTCCCGACCGAGCTCCACGGGCCGGAGGCCGATGCACTTCGCGAGCGCGCCGGCGAGTACGGCGCGACGACCGGACGACCGCGTCGCGTCGGTTGGTTCGATGCCGTCGCCGCGCGATACGCCCATCGCCTGAACCTGTTCACCGACATCGCCGTCACGAAGCTCGACGTGCTCGATGTGCACGAGCGCATCCCGATCGCCGTCCGTTACCGCTTGAATGGCATGGAGACGGACGACATGCCGCCGACCGGCCTCCTCGAGCAGGCTCAACCGGTGTACGAGACAGCGCCCGGCTGGTGCGTCGCCACGACCAGCGCGCGGAGCCGCGAGGCACTGCCGCGGCGGGCGCTGGGGTATCTCGATCGCGTGTCTACGCTTGTGGGCGCGCCGATCTCCATGATCGGCGTCGGTCCGGAGCGCAAGGCGACCATCCTGACGTAACCTTTTTGACATTGACGCGAGCATTTCGAGTCGTCAATATTTCGAGTCTTCAACCTTTTATGGGAGAAACGGATTGACGACCGGCGAAGAGCTCGCTCTCGCGCAGGGCCTGCTCGAGCTTCTGCCCTACCTCGGACGTGTCCTTTCTAAGAGCGCGCGCGAGCACGGCGCGATCTCCGTCGACCGGATCAAGCCCCTGGGCCTCCTGACCCAGGCCGGCCCGATCCGTGCCGGGGAGCTCGCCGAGCTCTGCCATCTCACACCCGCCGCGGTGACGCACGCGATCGACGCGCTCGTCGCCGACGGGCTTGCCCGGCGCGAGGACGACCCAGTCGACCGCCGCGCCGTGCTGTTGCATGTCACGCCCAAGGGCCGGCGCGAGATGGCTCGCGTGCAACACGCCGCGGTGGCAACGCTTGTGCGGACCGTGGAGGGTCTCGATCCGGGCACTCGCTCCGCGCTGCGTGATGCGCTTCCGAAGCTCAAGGCCGCGTTGGCTCAATCCGAGCGCGTTTCTTCGTTTGCCGTTCATGAGTTCTCCACGATCGCGCCCGATCGTGCGGTGACCAATGCTGTGAAGAGAGGTCCTCGAAGTGTCCGCTGAACGAACCGTTGCCGACCCGCGCACGAGCCACATCGTCCGAGCCGAAAACCTGAGTCGTACCCGGCTCATCGTCGTCACGCTCGGCGTGATGATGTCGCTGCTCCTCGCCGCACTGGATCAGACGATCGTCGGAACGGCGATGCCACGCATCGTCGCGGAGCTCAACGGCTTGGATCGGTATGCCTGGGTCATCACCGCGTACCTCGTGTCCTCGACGATCATGGTCCCGATCTCGGGCAAGCTCGGCGATCTGTTCGGCCGAAAGCCGTTCCTCATCGCCGGCATGGCCGGATTCGTCGGCGCCTCGGCGTTGTGTGGACTCGCGGGCGACTTCGGCGGCATCGGTCCACTCGACGGCATGGGCCAGCTGATCCTGTTCCGCACGGTTCAGGGACTCTTTGGCGGCACGCTCTTCGCGACGGTCTTCTCCGTCATCGCCGACCTGTATCCGCCGGCGCAGCGCGCTCGCCTGCAGGGCGTGTTCGGCGGGGTCTGGGGACTAGCGTCGGTCGTAGGACCGACAGTAGGTGGCTATCTCACTGACAACTTCACCTGGCGCGCTGTCTTCTACATCAACCTGCCGCTCGGAATCGCGGCGATCCTCGTCGTCCTGCTCGGCATGCCGTTCGTGCGCTCGAAGGCATCGCTGCGCGACATCGACTTCGTCGGCGCGGCGGCGCTGACCGCGACATTGGTTCCGCTCCTCGTCGGTCTCTCGATCACGACCGATCACGCTTGGACCTCGCCCGAGGTGCTCGGGCTGCTGGGCGCGGCGCTGGTGCTGGGCGTGGCCTTCGTCTTCTTGGAGCGTCGCACCGACCACCCGATCGTGCCCTTCGAGCTGTTCAAGAACCAGACCTTCGCGGTCGCCGTTGCCGTCCGACTCGTGGTGACGTTCGGCATGTTCGGCACGATCGCGTTCATCCCGCTGGTGTTCCAAGGCGTCCTCGGCATCCCGGCGACGAACTCCGGTCTCTTCATCACGCCGATGATGTTCGGTCTCATCGCGGCGTCGATCGTCACCGGTCAGCTGATGGTGCGCATCCGTCGCTATCGCTTCATCGGTACGGCCGGCATCGCGATCATGGCGCTCGGGATGTGGCTCCTGTCGCAGATCACGGTCTCGACCAGCGAGGGCGAGGTCGTCCGCGACATCGTCATCGTCGGGCTTGGTCTCGGCACCACGCTGCCGCTGTATCTCAACGCGGTTCAGAGCGCGGTACCGCGCAACCTCATGGGTGTGGCGACCAGCCAGATCCAGTTCTGGCAGAACATCGGCGCCACCATCGGCACCGCCGTCCTCGGCTCGCTTCTGGCAAAGCGTTTGCCCGAAGAAATCTCGACACGGATCTCCTCACTTAGCTTGCCGCCGGAGGCGCAGCAGTTCATTCCAAAGGAGCTCTTCGATCCGGCGAAGATCACGGAATTGAAGGCGACGCTGCCTCCGGTGCTGCAGCCGGTCTTCGATCAGATCCTGGTTGCGATTCGCGAGGCGCTGGCCTCCACGTTGTCCGAGCTGTTCCTCGTCGGAATGGTCGTCGTGCTCAGCGGCGTAGCCCTCTCGGTATTCCTCGAGGATGTGCCGCTCCGAGGGCGGGAACGCGCACCAGAGGCGGCTCCCGCGTTCGGGGACTAAAGCCCGTAGCCCTAACGGGCGATTGCTGCCTCGGCGGCGGCTCACCTAGAGTCCGGCGCCGAGTGGGCTTCAGAGAAGTCGTCTTTCCCGTCGACTACGACAGGCCGTACGGCCTGGCCTCAGCGTGCTTCATGCTGCTCGTGGTATTCGGCGAGATCCAAGGGCTCGGTTTCACCGCCGTCGGTCTCCTGGCGCAGCGGCCGGATCTCTTCTTCGATCTCCAGTTCGCGATCGCGCCCGCGGCCTTCCTGGTCGCACTCGCGGCCTCGGCCGCGGTGTGGCTCAAGCACCGCGCGCTCCGTCAACACATCGTGCGCTACACCGCCGACCTCTCCAGCACGCCCGAGGTCACGGCTTTCGCCGACCGCCTCGCGACCCGCCGCCCGCAGCGCTAGCCCCCGGGCCCGGTTTTCGAATCTAGGTAAAACTCCCTCGCTTGTTTGCGCGCGGCAAGGGCCGGTGCCAGCGTCGCACCGTGACCCCGAACGTGATCCTGCCGCTGCTCTCCTCGTCCCTTTCGTTCACCTTCGCCGCGCTCGTGTTCGCGCAATGGCTGCGACGCCGTCGCGCTTTCCAGCTGGTGTGGAGCGTCGGACTGCTCTGGTACGGCATCAGCGCCGGGACCGAATTTCTGGGGTCCGCGATCGGCTGGAGCGAGCCGCTGTATCGGGCCTGGTATCTGATCGGCGCGTTCTTCGTCGCCGCGTATCTCGGCATGGGCACCGCGTACCTCCTGGCGCGGACGCGCTTCGGCTACTTCGTCTCGGCGAGCCTCGCGTTCGCCGGCTTGATCACGTTCGCGGCCGGCCCGAAGTACGACGCAATTACGGCGGCTACAGCCGGCTTCGCCGTCTCGCTGGCCGCAGCCGTGGCTGTCGCGCTCGCGACGACGTTCCGTCGCGACCTCGCGGCGCACGTGCTCTTCGCCTTCCTCCTGGCGTCGTCTGTGGCCATCGCCGTGCTCGTGCTGACCGCACCGATCGCGGCGCCGGGCTACGCCACGGATCCGCACACGGGCGTGCCGATCGGCGATGCCATGCCCGGCTACCTGCGACCGCTGACGATCCCGTTCAATGTCGCGGGCGCGCTCTCGCTCGTCTTCGGCGCGCTCTTCTCCGCGTACGTGTTCATGCCGAAGTCGAAGGTCCTCCGCGCGAAGGTCCGCATTCCGGTGCTCGCGCAGCTGTACGGACTCGTCGCGGTGGTCGTGAACTTCATCGTCTCCCTTCCCGGAGCGGTCGTTGCGCTCTTCAGCGGTGGCCTGCACTCGCGCGTTCCGGCCACGATCCTGATCGCGCTGGGCGGCTTCATTCCCGGCGTGACCAGCGGCCTCAATCGCTTCGGCGTGACCTGGTCGTTCTTTCTCGGAGAGTTCATCGGCGTGCTGCTCATCTTCGTCGGCTTCGTCGTGAGCACCGAGGTCTTCGGCGAGCGCGTGCGTTTGGGCATGCTCGACCTCAAGCGCTCCGAACCGGCCCCGGCGCGGCAGGCTTCCTAGTAGACTTCTGCCTCACATCCCACTCATGACACCGGGAGTGATGTGGAAGAAAAGTTCACAAGAGAAGGCCTGACCTTCGACGACGTTCTCCTGATCCCCGCGCGCTCCGATGTTCTTCCCACCGATGTCTCCACCGTCACGAAGCTCACCAACGACATCCCGCTGGCGATCCCGATCGTCTCCGCGGCCATGGACACGGTGACCGAGTCGCGCATGGCCATCGCCCTGGCGCGTCTGGGTGGGATCGGCGTCGTGCACCGCAACCTCTCCGTCGAGGACCAGGTGGCCGAGATCGACACGGTGAAGCGCAGCGAGGCCGGCATGATCACCGACCCTGTGACCCTGACCGCGACAGCCACGATCGCTGAAGCGCTCGCAGTCATGGAGCACTACAGCATCAGCGGCGTTCCGATCATCGACGACCGGGGTCAGCTTGTCGGAATCTTGACCAACCGCGATCTGCGCTTCGAAGGCGATCGCTCGCGACGGGTCAGCGAGCTCATGACGCGCGAAGGCCTCATCACCGCGCCGGTCGGGACGACGCTGGACCAGGCGCGACTCCTCCTGCAGCAGCATCGCATCGAGAAGCTGCCGATCGTCGACGCCGCCCGCAAGCTCGCCGGACTGATCACGCTGAAGGACATCGAGAAGCGCGCGCGCTACCCGCATGCGACCAAGGACGCGAAGGGACGGCTGCGGGTCGCCGCCGCCGTCGGAGTCTCCGGCGACGCCGACGAGCGTGCCGCGGCGCTGGTAGGCGCGGGCGTCGACGTCATCGTCGTCGACACCGCACACGGGCACTCCACGGCTGTCGTGCGCATGGTCGAGAAGCTGAAGGCGCGACATCGCGTCCAGGTCGTCGCCGGGAATGTCGCGACGGCGGAAGCCACGACGGAGCTCATCGCCGCCGGTGCGGACGGTGTCAAGGTCGGTATGGGGCCGGGCGCGATCTGCACCACGCGCATCGTCGCCGGCGCGGGCATGCCGCAGATCACCGCGATCTACGACTGCGCCAACGCCGCGGCCAAGGAGCGGATCCCGATCTGCGCCGATGGCGGCGTGACGCAGTCGGGCGACATCGCCAAGGCGATCGGCGCCGGCGCCCACAGCGTGATGCTCGGCGGAATGTTGGCCGGCACGGATGAGACGCCGGGCGACGTCGTCGTGGTCAACGGCGAGCGCTGGAAGGAATACCGCGGCATGGGCTCCCTCGGCGCGATGCGCGCCCGCCAGACCTCCCGCGACCGCTACGGGCAGGGGAGCGTCGGCGAGTTCTCCAAGCTGGTCCCGGAGGGCATCGAGGGTCGCGTGCCGTACAAGGGTCCACTTGCGGACCTCGTGCATCAGCTCATCGGCGGCGTGCGCGCGGGAATGGGGTACGTCGGAGCGAAGGACGTCGAAGCCTTGCGCGCCAACGCCAAGTTCGTGCGCATCTCTGGCGCGGGACTCCGCGAGTCGCACCCCCACACGGTCGTGATGGCGAAAGAGGCGCCCAATTACCGTCTAGGAGCCGAGTCCGGGGCCCGGCGGGGACCTGGATGAGGAGACGACGACGGATGAGCGACAGCGAATATCGAGGGGTGAGGTCGGGAGCGTGACCTTCTCGCGCGACCTCGCCATGCGCGCACTCGATACCGCGCGCGTGCGGGGCGCCACGTACGCCGACGTGCGCTACGTGCGTCGCGAGGTCGAGCAGATGGCGGTGCGGAACGGGCACATCGATTCGGTGACCGGGTCGGAGGACGTCGGTTTCGCGGTGCGCGCGCTGACGGACGGGGCCTGGGGCTTCGCCGCCTCGCAGCTGCTGACGTTGCCCGAGGCGGATCGTGTCGCGGCGCTCGCCGTGGAGATCGCGCAGGCCAGCGCGCTGGTCAAACGCGCGGACGTTCGTCTCGCGGCGGCGCCGGCGCCACGGGCGACGTACCGCACGCCGATCGAGATCGACCCGTTCGCGGTGCCGTTGTCCGAGCGGCTGGATCTGCTGCTGCGCGCCGACACCGCCATGCGGGCCGCCGCGGAGCTCCGCACCACGCGCTCGTCGGCGGAGATCTCACGCGAGGAGAAGGTCTTCGCCTCCACCGACGGGGCGTACGTCGACCAGACGCTGTTCGAGACCGGTTGCGGCATCGAGGCCGAGGCCGTCGGCGACTCGGAGATGCAGCGTCGGTCGTATCCGAACTCGGGCGCGCGCCACCAGAACACCGGCGGCTGGGAGTTCGTGATCAAGCAGGACCTTGTCGGCAACGCGCCACGCATCGCGCAGGAAGCCCGTGCCCTGCTGACCGCGAAGCCGTGTCCCGCCGACGTGCGCATGACGGTGATCCTCTCCGGTAATCAGGCTGCCCTGCAGGTGCATGAGTCGTGCGGTCATCCGATCGAGCTCGATCGCGCCCTTGGCTCGGAGGCGGCGTACGCCGGCATGTCGTTCCTCACGCCGGACCGCCTCGGCAGCTTCCGCTACGGCAGCGAGCAGGTGAACATCCAGATCGACTCGCTCTCGCCTGGCGGGCTGGGCACGTTCGGCTATGACGACGAGGGTGTGCCGGGGTCGAAAGGATGGGCCGTCCGCGAGGGACTCTTTGTCGGCTATCTCATGAGCCGCGAGACCGCGGCGCGCCTTGGGCTCAGCTCCAACGGGACCATGCGCGCCGACGGCTGGGGCCGGCTGCCCCTGATCCGCATGACCAACGTGTCGCTGATGCCCGGACGCTGGACGCTCGATCACCTGATCGCCGACACCGATGACGGCATTTACATGGACACGAACCGGTCGTGGTCCATCGACGATCGGCGGCTCAACTTCCAAT
Source organism: Chloroflexota bacterium (assembly GCA_005881435.1). Lineage (GTDB taxonomy): Bacteria > Chloroflexota > Limnocylindria > P2-11E > CF-107 > CF-107. Next base: position 22,532 of record VBHP01000024.1, read on the forward strand.
TCGGCACCGAGATCGCCTGGGAGATCAAGGGCGGCAAGAAAGGCGAGATGCTCCGCAACGCCACCTACACCGGCATCACGCCGGAGTTCTGGGGCAGCTGCGACGCCGTGTGCGACGACAGCGATTGGGTCATGTGGGGCACGCCGAACTGCGGGAAGGGCCAGCCGGGACAGGTCGCGCACACCGGGCATGGTGCCGCGGCGGCGCGGTTCCGCAACGTTCGCGTCGGCGTGGTGCAGTGATGGCCGTCAGCCAGCAGTCGGCTGTGCTCGGCGAGACGGCGCTCCGCGCGGCGACGCAAAAGGCGTTGGCGGCCGCGAAGGGTGACGAGGTCGAGGTGCTGGTGCTGTCGCGGGACCTCGGCCTGACGCGATTCGCCAACAGCGAGATCCACCAGAACATGCGCATCGCCTCGGCCGACATACGCGTGCGTGTCGTGCGCGACAAGCGCGTCGCGACCGTGTGGACCAACCGTCTCGATGACGACGGTATTCAGCGCGCGGCGCGCGACGCCAGCGAAAAGGCGCTCGTCTCGCCCGAGAATCCGGAGTGGGGTGGACTTCCCGGCGTGTCGTCGTATCCGCGCGTCGATGCCTTCGACGACGAGACCGCGACCACGACGCCCGAGCGGCGCGCACGCCTGGTCGGCGTGATCTGCGATCCCTCCTTCGAGCGAAAGCTTCGAGCCGCCGGTTACGTCTCGACGACCGTGACCGAGGTGGCGGTGGCGAATTCGCACGGCGTCTGGGCCTATCAGCCGGCGACCATTGCCGAGGCTCAAGCCGTCGTGCTCGGTGAGGCCGGGTCCGGGTACGGCGGCAGGCTCGACGCGCGGATCGGCGCGATCGACGCCGAGGCCGTTTCCCGCGAGGCCATCGACAAGGCCCTGCGCGCCCAGAATCCGCGCGAGCTTCCGGCCGGCGATTACGAGGTCGTGCTCGAGCCGTACGCCGTAGCCGACATCGTCGAGTTCCTGGGCGAGGCGCTCACTGGCCTGGCGCTGGAGGAAGGCTCCTCGTTCGTCGGCGGTCGCTTCGGGGAGCGGGTGACCGGCGAGGCCGTGACCATGATCGACGATCCGCTCGACCGCCACTGCCTGCCGCAGGCCTTCGACTTCGAGGGTGCGCGTTCCGAGCGCGTCACGCTCATCGAGCGCGGCGCGGCGCGCGCCGTGGTGTACGACTCGCAGACCGCGGCGCGGAACAAGGCCCGCAACACCGGGCACGCGTACTTCTCCAGCGAGGCGTATCCGTATCCGCTGCACCTGCGACTCGAAGCCGGAACCGCGTCGCGCGAGGAGCTCATCCGCGGCGTCAAGCGCGGTCTCCTGATCACGCGGTTCTGGTACACGCGGTGGGTGCACCCGCTGCGGACGATCGTCACGGGGATGACCCGGGACGGTGTCTTCGCCATCGAGAACGGCGAGGTCGCGTTCCCGGTCCGCAACTTCCGCTTCACCCAGTCCTACCACGAGGCGCTCGGCGCGACGATCGCGTTGGAGAAAGATCTTCTCCTGCAGCGGATCGATCGCTTCACCTACGGTTTCGACACCGGTTTCTGCCGCGTGCCGGCGATCCGTCTCGGCTCGTTCACCTTCACCGGGACCACCCAGTATTGAATTCGTCTCGGATGCTACGCATCCTCGCCGCAAAAGGGGCGGCGCGGCCGGGCAAAGCCCTTCCCCCGCGCCGCTTTTGTTTCTAATTTGGTTGGGCATGAGCGAGCGGGGTCAGGTTTGACGCGTGAGCTGATCGCCGTCGTCGACCTCGGCTCCCAGTACGCGCAGCTCATCGCCCGGCGCGTGCGCGAGTGCCGCGCTTACGGCGAGCTCGTCCCGCACACCACGCGCTGGGAGGACCTCGCGGATCGCAACGTGAAAGGCGTGATCCTCTCTGGCGGGCCGGCGTCGGTCTACGAGCCTGGCGCGCCGCGCGTCGACCCACGGCTCATCGACGGCCGCGTCCCGGTGCTTGGCATCTGCTACGGCATGCAGCTGATGGCGCACGAGCTCGGCGGCGAGGTCGTGGCTGAGGGCAAGCGCGAATACGGCCCGGCGATGCTCGAGATCTCTGAGGGTGTGCCGATCTTCGCCGGCCTGCGCCCACAGGAGCGTGCCTGGATGAGCCACGGCGATTCGGTGCGCCGGCTACCGAAGGGATTCCATGCCGCCGGTCGCACGGTCGACCTGCCGGTCGCCGCGATGACCGATGGCGGCGTGCGCTTCGGCGTCCAGTTCCATCCAGAAGTGCAGCACACACCGTCGGGGATGGACGTGTTGCGCAACTTCGTGCTCGGCGTCTGCGGCGCCAAGGGTGATTGGACGCCGGCGTCCTTCATCGACGAGGCGCTGTCCGACGTTCGCGCGCGCATCGGCGAGCGGCGTGCGCTCTGCGCGCTGTCCGGCGGCGTCGACAGCGCCGTCGCCGCGGCGCTCGTGGCGCGCGCGATCGGCGACCGCCTGGTGTGCGTCTTCGTCGACACCGGCCTGCTCCGCGAGAGCGAGCCCGAGCAGGTGGTGTCGACATTCCAGGACCGCGTCACGCTCGTGCCCGTCGACGCCGAGCGGCGGTTCCTCGAGCGGCTCGCCGGCGTCACCGATCCGGAGCTGAAGCGCGCCATCATCGGCGAGGAATTTGTGCGCGTGTTCGAGGCCGAGACCGAACGGCACGGACCCATCGACGTGCTGGTGCAGGGGACGATCTACCCGGACGTCATCGAGTCCAAGGCCGCGTCCGACACCGCGGCGCGGATCAAGACGCATCACAACGTCGGCGGGCTGCCGGCGGACATGCGCCTCGAGGTCGTCGAACCGTTGCGCCGACTGTTCAAGGACGAGGTACGGCGCGTCGGCGTCGAGCTCGGGCTACCCGAGGACATCCTGTGGCGGCATCCCTTCCCCGGCCCGGGATTGGCGGTGCGCATCATCGGCGAGATCACCCCGGAGCGTCTGGACACGCTGCGCCGCGCCGACGCGATCTTCCTCGAGGAGCTGCGTGAGGCTGGGCTGTACAAGCAGGTGGCGCAGGCATTCGCTGTGCTCACGCCGGTCAAGAGCGTCGGCGTCATGGGCGACTACCGGACCTACGGCGACGTCGTCGCGCTACGCGCCGTCACCACCGACGATTTCATGACCGCGGACTGGGCCCGCCTGCCACATGAATTGCTGGCCCGCGTCGCCAGCCGGATCGTCAACGAGGTCCCGGCGGTGAACCGCGTGGTCTACGACATCACCTCGAAGCCGCCGGGGACGATCGAATGGGAATGACCGATGCGGCGACCAGCCTCTCCTGTCTGCGGTGCGAGAGCGAGATGCAGTCCGGCGGCGTGCACGAATTTCGCACCGGCGGCACCACCGGCGGTTGGAAGCTGCTGTTCGGCGAGTGGGCTGAGCTCGGCGAGGATCTGCTCAAGCTCGAGGTCCTGGGATGCCAGAGCTGCGGCTACGTCGAGCTCCGCGTCCCGCGGAAATGATCCCTCTCGATCACGAAGTGGCGCTACTCGAGGCCGAGCGCGAACTTGAGAGCATCATCGAGTTCCGCCAGCTTCGTCATGCCGAGCTCCCCCAGCGGCTCGATCAGGTCGTCAGGCGTCAGCGTCAGAAGCAAACCACAGTTCACGGCGCCGTTGCGTGGGAGTCCCTCCCGTTCACCGACATCGACGTGCGTCGCTATGCGCCGCACGCGGGTGGTAACGGGCGCGACGATGACATGCGCGCCCACGGCATAGGCTTCTTGGCGCGAGACCAGAACAACAGGTCTCGTCCTGTCGGGAGGTGGAAGGCGCGCCCACCAGATCTCGCCGCGCTTCAGCGAGGCGCCTCGGGCCATTCGTCGTGGTCCTGCGGGATGAGATTCAATCCAGCTCGGACGATGGTGCGCTCCTCTGGGGTCACCGGCTCTTCCTCATACGAGCGGACGTACGCGGCGATATCCGCTTCTCGCTTCTCCCGCCGGAGGCGCTCGCCGATGGCTTCCTGCAGCCACGCGCTCCGGTCTTTGCCGCGACGCTTCCGTGAGCGCTCCATCTCTTTGAAAATCGCCTCGGGCATGCTGATCGCGAGTTTCTTCGCCATACTGTCAGTATGACAAAGTATTACCAAGTTGTCGATCCTGTGGACCGCGGTGGTTACTCGATCTCGACCGATCCGGCGCACCTCGACGTCGACGCGATCCACCGCTATCTCAGCGACGAGGCGTACTGGTCGAAGGGTGTGCCGCGCGAGGTGGTCCGGCGTGCCATCGCCGGAAGCTTGAACTTCGGCGTGTATCGCGGCGAGCCGGGCCAGGAGCTGGCGGGGTTCGCGCGTGTGGTAAGCGATCGCGCGACGTTCGCGTGGCTCTGCGACGTCTTCGTGCTCCCGGCGCATCGCGGCAAGGGGCTCGGCGTCTGGCTCATCGAAACGGCGATGGCCCATCCGGACCTGCAGGACCTGCGCAACTTCCTGCTCGCGACGCGCGATGCGCACGCCCTCTACGAGCGCTTTGGTTTCCGGCCCCTGGCCGAGCCAGCGCGGTGGATGGCGATCCGCAAACGGCCGGCGTCGTATTCGAGCGCGACGTGAGTTTCATCCTCGGCGGCAAGGTCCACGACGTCATCCGCCGGCAGCGGGCGCAGCGCACGCCCTCCCGCATCGAGGTGCCCGGGTTGCAGTGCCTCGTGGTCGGCTCGGGTGGCCGCGAGCACGCCATCACCTGGCGCCTGCTGCTCGACCGCGCCGTCGGCGCCGTCGACGTGGCGCCGGGCAACGGCGGCACCTCGTTGATCGCGCGCAATCTCGACAACCTCTCCATCGCCGAAGCCCACCGCATCGCGCAGCACGCGATCAAGAATCAGATCGACCTGGCCGTCATCGGTCCGGACGACGCCATCGCCGCCGGCGTCGCCGACGAGGTGCGACGCTCCGGTGTGCCGACGGTCGGTCCCTCGCGCGAGGCCGGAAAGCTGGAATGGTCGAAGTCCTTCGCCAAGGAGGTCATGGAGCAGGCCGGGGTGCCGACCGCGCCGTGGTGGACCTTCGACGACATGGACCAGTTCGCCGAGTTCGCTCGCGACGCGCAGCGCCCGCTGGTGGTCAAGGCCGACGGGCTCGCTGCCGGCAAGGGCGTCGTGGTCGCGCGCGATCGTGACGAGGCGCTCGCCGCCGGCCGCGCCGCGCTGGAGGAGCGCAAGTTCGGCGACGCCGGCAAGCGCATCGTCGTCGAGGAATGTCTCGTCGGCGACGAGCTGTCGCTCCACGCGCTCGTCGACGGCGACGTCGTCGTGGCGCTGCCGACATCTCGGGACTACAAGCGCGTCGGCGACGGCGACACCGGCGCGAATACCGGCGGCATGGGCGCGTACTCGCCGTCGTCGCGGATCGACGACGCCGGCGCGCAGCCGCTGGTCGACCGTTTGATCGCGCCGGTGGCGCGCGAGCTCGTGCGGCGTGGCACGCCGTATCGCGGCATCCTCTACGCCGGAGTGTTGCTCGCCGAGGACGGACCGTATGTCCTCGAGTACAACGCGCGCTTCGGAGATCCCGAGGCGCAGGTCGTGCTGCCGCGTATCGCCGGCGACTTCAGCGCACTGTTGCTGGCGCTGGCGCACGGGCGGCTCGGCGCGTATCTCGTCGAGCACCCCCTGGAGCTCTCGAAGGATCACGCCGTCGACGTCGTGGTCGCGGCCAGCGGCTATCCCGCGAAGCCGACCACCGGCGAGCGCATCGACGGCCTCTTCGACCTACCCAGCGGCACGCTGGTGTTCCACGCCGGCACGCGTCGGGTGAACGACTCGTTCATCACCGCCGGTGGCAGAGTGGTCCACGTGGTGGGTAGAGGCGCGACGCTCGCGGACGCGCGCGCGGCCGCCTACCGCGCCGTCGAAGGCATCCGCTTCCCGAGCGCCTTCCATCGCTCCGACATCGCCACGCCGCGCGCCGTGCACGCCTCATGAGCCGCGACAAGGTCGCGATCGTGATGGGCTCCGCCAGCGACAGGCCGGTCATGGAGAAGGCCGCGGAGACGCTGACGCGACTGGGGATCGAACACGAGATGCGCGTCCTGTCCGCGCATCGCACGCCCAATGCGCTTCGCGAGTGGGTCGATGGGCTCGAGATCCGCGGAGTGCGCGTCGTCATCGCCGGCGCCGGCGGCGCGGCACACCTCGCCGGCGCAGTGGCCGCGCACACGACGCTTCCGGTCATCGGTGTGCCGCTGGCGTCATCGCCGCTGAACGGTCTCGACGCGCTCCTCTCGACCGTGCAGATGCCCCGTGGCGTGCCGGTCGCGACCGTTGCCATCGGCGAAGCCGGAGCGGCGAATGCGGGCCTCCTCGCGGCGCAGATCCTCGGCGTCGCCGACGACGCGGTGCGAGAGAAGCTGAAGGCGGATCGGAAGGCGCAGGCGCAGAAGGTGCTCGAGTCCTGATGGGCCCATTCGATCGCTTCAACGATCGCGCCAAGCGCGTCCTCGCTTTGGCGCAGGACGAAGCTTTCCGCGGTCTCAAGCACACCTACATCGGCCCGGAGCACCTTCTGCTCGGTCTGCTTCGCGAGGGTGACGGCGTTCCGGCGAGGGTCCTCACCTCGCTCGGCGTCGATGCACGGCGAGCGCGCGCTCGCGTCGAGGGGATCGTCGGCCGAGGTCAGTCGGCCGAGCCGCCGAGCGAAATCGTGTTGGATCCCCGAACGAGGATGGTCATTGACCTCGCGAACGAGGAGGCGAAGGGGCGCGGCGATACCCGAACCGAATCCGCGCACCTCGCGCTCGGTCTCGCACGCGAGGGCGATGCGGTGGTGCGGCAGGTGCTCGAATCGTTCGGCGTGTCCCTCGACAAGGTGCGTGAGGAGGTCCTCGCCGCGCTCGACAAGCGGTCATCAGGACGATCAGACGATGCCTGAGGCGGACGGAGGAACGATCCGCGATCGGTTCGACGCGATTTCCCCACTGGACTACCGCTTCTACGGCGGCGATCCCGAGATGTACGCGGCGCTCCACGCCTTCCTGTCCGAGGATGCAGCCGTGTCGTCCCGCGCGCGCGCGGAAGCCGCCCTGGCCAAGGCGCTTGCCGCCGAGGGCCTCTGCCGCGAAGAAGATGCCATGGCGATCGCGGACGCCTGCGCCCGTGTAAGCGCGCAGGAGGTCGCGGTGGAGGAGGAACGCACGCGCCACGACGTCCGCGCGCTGGTGAACGTGATTCGCTCGCGCACGGCGCAAGTGTCACGGCGCTTCGTGCATCTCGGTGCGACCTCGTACGACATCGTCGACTCGGCGAACGCGCGACGCTACCGTGACGCCGTCGAGCAGGCCGTTCTGCCGGCGCTGGCCCGTCTCGCGGCGCGATGCATTGTCATCGCCGAGGCCGAGGCCGACACGCCGCAGATCGGCCGCACTCATGGGCGCTTCGCCGAGCCGATCACCTTCGGCTTCGCGATGTCGGCATATGTCAGCCGGCTTGGCGCGCGCATCGATCTGCTGGCGAACGCCGCGCGCTCTCTGCCGGGCAAGCTTTCCGGCGCGGTCGGCGCGTACAACGCGCTTGGCCTGCTGGTCGCGGATCCGCGCGCGCTCGAGCGTCGCTACCTCGACATCCTCGGCCTCCCGGCGCGGTCGCAGAGCTCGCAGATCGTGGAACCGGAGCCGTGGTCGGATCTGGCGCACGCCTGCATCTCAGCGATGGGAGTGATGGCCAATCTGGCCGACGACATGCGCCACCTGCAGCGCAGCGAGATCGCCGAGATCGCCGAGGCCTTCGGCGAAACGCAGGTCGGCTCCTCGACCATGCCGCACAAGCGCAACCCGGTGTCGTTCGAGAACGTGAAGAGCATCTGGAAGGCGTTTGCGCCACGCATCGTGACGACGTATCTGGACCAGATCAGCGAGCATCAGCGCGACCTGACGAACTCGGCGTCGCAGCGCTTTCTCGGCGAGACCATCGCCGCGACCGCGTACTGCGCGGTCCGTCTCGAACGCTCGCTCGCCGGCGTGCGCGTCGATCGCGAACGCATGAAGGCCAACCTCACCGCAGCACGCAGCCAGGTCGTCGCCGAGCCGCTTTACGTGCTCCTCGCCAAGCACGGACACGACGACGCGCACGAGATCGTGCGGCGGCTGACCATCGAGAGCGAGCGGTCGGGAAAACCGCTGCTCGACGTCGCGCTGCAGAGCGAGGAACTGCGTACGCTTCTGTCCGAGCTGCCGCCCGAGGAGCGCGCCGCACTGGACCGGCCCGAGGAGTACCGCGGTCTGGCGGCGAGCGTCGCGCGCGAGACGGCGTCGAGCTGGCGAGACCGGCTGCGGAGGTACTTGGTGGAGTGAGGCACACAACGTGAGTGTCGTTCTCGAAACCAACGTGCCCGGCGCGGTCCTCTTCCGTCGCGGCAAAGTCCGCGACGTGTACGAGGTCGGCAGCGATCGGCTCGTTATCGTCGCCAGCGATCGCCTCTCGGCCTTCGACGTCGTGCTGCCGACGCCGATCCCCGACAAGGGCCGCGTCCTGACGCAACTCTCCAATCACTGGTTCGAGCGGACCGCCCATATCGTGCCGAACCACATCGTCGAGACGGACGGATCGCGTCTTCCCACGGCCTTCTCGCAGGTCGCGGAGCTGCAGGGGCGTTCGGTGCTGGTCCGGCGCTGCGAGCGCATCGACATCGAATGCGTCGCGCGCGGGTACATCTCCGGGTCGGCGTGGGCCGAGTACCAGACGGACGGCACCGTCGCGAACGAGCGGCTGCCCGCGGGCTTGCGTGAGTCCGAGCGCCTTCCCGACCCGATCTTCACGCCAGCCACAAAGGCAGTGACCGGGCACGACGAGAACATCTCCCGTGCGCAGCTGGCGGCCGTCGTGGGCAAGGAGGTGGCGCGCCGTCTCGAAGAGGCGACGTTGGCGCTGTACCGCTACGCGCACGCGTACGCGCTCGGGCGCGGCCTCATCCTGGCGGACACGAAATTCGAGTTCGGCTTCGATGGCACTGGCGCGCTGACGCTCATCGACGAAGCGTTGACACCCGATTCGTCGCGCTACTGGGACGCCGCGCGATGGCAGCCGGGCGAGACGCCCACTTCCTACGACAAGCAGTTCGTGCGCGATTTTCTCGTCGCCGCCGGCTGGAACAAGGAACCACCCGCGCCGGTGCTGCCGGAGGACGTCGTGCGCGGCACGACCGAGCGGTACCGCGAGTGCTATCGAAAGCTCACCGGCCTCGAGCTCGGGGCGAAGTGAGATTCGTCGCGACCATCCACGTGCGACCGCGCCGCGAGGTCCGCGATCCCCAGGGCGACGCGGTGGCGGGGGCGCTGCGGTCGATCGGCCTCGCGGTCGACGGTGTCCGCGTCGGCAAGGAGATCGTGGTCCGGTTCGACGCCGCGAACGAAGGCGCGGCGCGCGAGACCACGACCACGATGGGAAAGGAACTGCTCGCGAACCCCGTGGTCGAGGATTTCACCGTGGAGCTGCGCGCGGACGGCTAGTTCGCCCGGCCGCGCTCCGAAAACCGCTTCACCAGCGACAGCAGCGTTTCCACGTCGAACGGCTTGGCGATGTAGGCGTCGGCGTTGATCTCTTTGGCCCAGCGGCGGGCGTCATTCGCCGCGGTCATGACGATGATCGGAACGCGATGACCGCGCTCGCGCGCGGTCTTCGCGAATTGCCAGCCGTCCATCCGCGGCATGCGCATGTCGAGGAGCACGAAGGACACCGGCGCGCGGCTGATGGCCTCGAGCGCCTCCTGGCCGTCAGCCGCGGTCATGACCTGGTAGCCCTCGCCGTGCAGCAGATCCGACATGGTCTCGAGAATCGAGCGGTCGTCATCGACGATCAGGATCGGACGCGCCTCCCGCGCCGTGAGCTCACCGCTCGGACTCGCGGCGGAGCGCTCGGGCCGGGAACTTTGCCCCGAATCTGCCGCCAGCGCTGGGTCCACGATCACCATCCTCCCGGTCTGTTCAATTCATCGCGCCTTCGGTCGCCGGCAACGCGACGTGGAATGTACTTCCCGTGCCGATTTCGCTCTCGACCCAGATCCTGCCGCCGTGACCCTCGGCGATGCCCCGGCAGATGTACAGCCCCAGCCCGGTGCCCGGATAGCTGCGGTCATCGACGTTCCCGCCGCGCTCGAAGCGCTGGAAGATCCGCTCCTGATCGGTCCGCGCGATGCCGATGCCACGATCGCTCACCGACAGCAACAGCTCGGTGCCATCGCGGAGGAGTCGCACGTCGATCGGCGCATCCGGTGGGCTGTATTTCACCGCGTTCTCGACCAGGTTCTCGACCAGACGCTCGAGCCGGAGGCGGTCATACAGACCGCTCGCCGGCCCGGAGGCCTCGACCCGGATCCGGCCGGCTTCGGGATGGCGCGCCACGACCTCCGCCGCGATCTCTCTGACGTCGACGAGCTCCCGTTGCAGCTGCAGGGCTCCCTGCTCGATCCGCGAGGCCTCGAGCATCTCTTCCACCAGATGCTGAAGTCGTTTGGCCTCTCGGGCGATGCGTTCCACGCCGGCGCGATCCGCGGGCTTTCCGGAGCGCATGCGCCGCTCGAGCGTCTGCGCCTGCGCGACGAGTGTGGTCAGCGGCGTCTTCAGGTCGTGCGCCGCCGCCGACATGAAGTCCTCCTTCAAACGCGCGGTGAGCTCGTTCGCCCGCGCCGCCGCCGCCTCGACCGCGAGACGGCGGCTCTCGAGCACGACGGCGCACTGCTCCGCGAGCAGCTGTGCCAGCGCGATGTCGTCGTCGGCGAACATCGGCGCACGCTCGGAATAGAGGACCAGGGCGCCGATCCGTCGTGACTCGATCTTGATCGGCGCGGCGATCGCGGCCTCGACACGCGAGTCGCGCGCCGCCGCCGCGACCTGCGGGCGCTCGCGGCTGAGGTCGGCGCTGAAGATCGTCCGGCCGGACTCGAACGCCGGCCAGGCGAAGAATTCGCCGGGTCCGCGCTCGATGGCCTCGCCGTCGCGGACCCATCGCATGACTTGATGCGATTGGTCCCACAGCCCAATCGCGGCGGTGACTCCCGCGGTCATGCCCGCGCCCTGCTGCAGGGCCTCGATCACGTCGCTGTCATCGGGCAGACGCGCCAGGCCGGCGGCGCGCACCAGGAAGGCACGAAGCTCGGGCTCCTGCCATAGGCGCCGCAGCGCCACAGGGGTCGCGAAACCCACGAACCAGGCCAGCGCAGCGACGAGCGCGAGGACCTGCACCAGCGCGGCGCTGAGCGCGGCCGTGTCTGGGATCAGGATTGGCATCGCGACGACGAGCAGTGCCGATCCCAGGACCAGCGATCCGAAGGAGATCGCCACCATCCGGCGTCGCGTGACGCCGTGGGTCCGGCGTGCGATGGGGATGAAGGCGACGCCGGCATACGTCGCGAACACCACGAAGTACGCGACCAAACCGAGCGTGATCGGCGCCGGCGAGGGCGTCCCGCCCAGGACGATCGCGACCGCTGACAACAGCAACCCGATCTCGGCGGCGCGCCGAACGCGCGGCGCAACGTGGCCGAAGTCGTTGACCAGCCGCAGCAGGAAATAGGGCAGTGCCATCACCAGGAGCGAGACCGAGATCGTCCACAGCGGGCTCACATCGGCCAGCGCGGTCTGGACGCGAGTCTCGAGGACGACGATCCCGAGGGAACCGAACAGCAGCGCGACGTCGATGTTGCCGCGCGCCGGGCGGCGCAGGGCGGCGACGATCGTGATCGCGGCGAGCGCCACGAACACGATGTTCGACGCGAGCTGGATGAGCTCGAGCGCGCTCACGATCCCTTTCCCAGGCGCGAGTCTACGTCGCGAGAGCGTAAGCCGGGCAAGGAAGCGAGCCCGGTCGAAAACGCTCTAGCGACGCAGACGATCGCGAAGCGTGCCCAGAAATGGCAGCGCCTGCCACCAAAACATGGCGAAGACGAAGACCGCGACCGCGACGACGGACGCCGAGGCGACGCTGTCGGAGATGAGCCTGGTCAGGACGTAGATGTCGAGCGCGACGCTGGCGACCAGCGGGAACGTCGATGCCGACAGCATCCGGCTGGAGAGGTTGACGAATCCCTCGGAGTGGTAGCCCGACTCGCGACGGCGGTGGTAGATGCTCGGCGTCAGCAGGAAGACGATGGCGACGAAGTTCAGGACGATCGCCGCGAGATGGATCCAGCGCTCTTCGGGACGGAGCTTTTCCCAGAACGGCGCGCTGAAGACCGCCACGAGCTGGAATCCGATGAACGCCTGGATGCCCGGCAGGATCGTGCGCCCCTCCTCGAGCGTCTCCTTCACCGCGTCGGGGAGCCCTGCCTCCTCACCCGGTCCGGGCGGCGGCGGGCTCTTACGCATGCGGTACGGCTCATTCATCTGCATCGCTCGGATCCGCGGCATGCAAGAGCCGTGCACGCTCGCGGGTATTGTCATCCCATGCCCGAGCTGCCCGACGTCACGGCATACGTCGAGGCTCTCGAGCGGCGCATCGTCGACCATCCGTTGGAGCGCGTGCGATTACGGAGTCCCTTCCTAGTCCGTACCGCGGACCCGCCGATCGGCGCCCTCGAGGGCCGGCGCGTACTCGGACTGCGCCGCATGGGCAAGCGGATCGTCATCGCCTTCGAGGGCGACTTGTTCCTGGTCTTGCACCTGATGATCGCCGGCAGGCTGCACTGGCGCGATCGCGGAGCGCCGCTTGGGTCGAAGTGCGAAGAAGCGTGCGTCCCTGCACCTGGTGCGCGGCGAGCCGGCGCTGTCCGAGTTCGCGCGCGGTGGCATCGAGCCGCTCGAATCGAGCCGCGACGACTTCGCCGGCGCACTGCGACGCGAGCAACACACGGTCAAGCGGGCGCTCACGGATCCGACGCTCTTCAGCGGGATCGGCAACGCCTACTCCGACGAGATCCTGCATCGCGCCAAGCTGTCGCCGCTGGCGATGACCACGAAGCTCTCTGAGGCGCAGGTCGACGCGCTCTACGACGCGACGCGTGCCGTGCTTTCCGAGTGGATCGAGCGCCTGCGCGGTGAAGCGTTTCCCGAGGGCGTCACCGCGTTCCGCGAGGACTTCGCCGTCCACGGCCGCTACGGCAAACCCTGTCCGGTGTGCGGCGCGCCGGTGCAGCGGATCGTGTTCGCCGAGAATGAGGCGAACTACTGCGCGCGATGCCAGACGGGGGGAAAACTCCTGGCCGATCGCTCGCTGTCGCGGGTGCTGAAGGACGATTGGCCACGCACGCTCGAGGAGCTCGAGGAGCGGCGCCGGCGCTGATCGGATCCGGCTAGGACGATGCGAGCGCGCCGACGTACGTGCCGGCCATCACCAGCGCCGCGCCGGCGAGAAACGTCAGGGACACGGTCTCGCCCGCAAGCGCGGTCCCGAGCGCGACGGTGACGACGGGCGTCAAGACGGTCGAGTACGCGGTCGCCGATGCGGTCCAGCGTCGAACAACGAAGAAGAAGCCAACGAACAGCGCGATGGTGCTGAAGATCAGATAGACGACGGCGGCGGAGACGTCCGGTCGCGCCGGTAGCACCGCCGACTCTCCCGATACACGCGACAGCGCGAGCAGGACCAGTGCACCGATCGGCATCGCGATCGCGTTCGTACCGATCGGGTGCGCTTCGGGAAGGCGTTTGGCGAAGACAGTGGATGAGGCGATGACGATCGCCAGTCCGACAACTGCCGCGACGGAGCTGAGCGACACCGCGACGAGCTGATCGGCGAAGATCACGCCGACCCCGACGATCGCGATACAGGCTCCGATCAGCCGTCGCGTCGTGATCCGCTCCAGGCCCATGCCCGCGGCCATGAACAGCGTCAGCAGCGGGACGGTCGCCACGATCGCGGCCGCCAGCGCCGCGGGCGCATCGACGAGACCGAGGTACGTCAATGCGTAGCCGATGCCGAAGTTCCACAAACCGAAGAGCATGGCGGCCGCGAGGGGACGTCCGGTCGGCAGCCGCACACGTGCGACAAGTGCGAGCGCCAGCAGCAGCACGCCGGACGCGGCGATGCGCAGGGTCGCACCCCATAGCGGCGCGAGCTCGCGATTGCTGAAGCGGACGGCGACGAAGTTCGATCCGCCGACGAGCACAGTCGCCGCGAAGACGGCGAGCACGATCCGATCCGGCCGTGGCATGGCGCTGACAGGGTAGACAGGTCGCGTAGACTTTCGCGGCCATGTTGCGTCGGTCCCTCGTGGGCGTCGCCGCGCTCGTTCTACTGATTGCTACCGCGACGCCGGCGCGCGCCGCGCAGACGTATCCGGTCTCGTTCCACTGGTTCGATCTCGGGCGTCCGGCCGCGTCGGCCGGCGTCAGTTATTCGAGTGGCGGGGTCACGCTCGGAACGAGCGGACTGACGTCGGGCACGTACAGCGATAGCTACGGCAACGGGCCACTGCCCTTCGTCTCGGGCTCCTGGACCTCGCCGTCATGGACTCCGGCGCCGTTCACCGAGCTGGTCGCCTCCTGGAACGCGGACACGCCGCTCGGCACCTGGATCCAGGTCGAGATGCGGGCGACGACAGTCAGAGGCACGCTCACGAAGTGGTACGTCATGGGCGAATGGGCCTATGACGATTCGTATTTCCACCGCACCTCCATCGGTCACCAGGGCGATGCCGATGGCTTCATCGCGATCGACACGTTCTTTGCCAAGGACCATCCGATGACGGACTACCAATTGCGCGTGACGCTCTTCCGGTCTTCGACCTCGCGCGCGACGCCGAC
>VBHP01000136.1 GCA_005881435.1 Chloroflexota bacterium
CGAACTAGTGGCGCGATGTCGGATTCGAGCTCGCCGTCGAGCTCGGCGGAGAGGAGCGGCAGGACCGAATCGCAGGACAACGTGGCCGGCGACGCGAGGACCTCGTCTACGCCGCGGAGCTCTTCGAGTACCTCTGCGCACGACGCGCACACAGCGATGTGGCGGCGAACGGCTTCACTCTCGACGACTGTGGTTTCGCCGTCGACAAAAGCGGAGAGAACCTCCGTCGCGAGATGCGGCGCCGAATTCCCCACTACTCCGATGACGAACGAGCGGCGGGGATTGTCGCGTACGCATCCTTGAACGCCATCCGGGCACGCGCGATCCGGCTCCGCACGGCGGTCAATGAGACGCCCTCGATCTCGGCGATCTCCTTGTACGAGTAGCCCTCGAGCGCGTGCAGGAGCAGCGCGGCCACGTTCTCGACCGGCAGCTCTCGAAGCGTCCGGTTGATGTGATCCCGTTCGGACACCCCGACGTGCTCGTCTCGCGCGTGTGGCTCCTCGCGCCGATCGGTGAGCGTCAGGATCGGCACCCACACCAGCCGCTTCCGGCGTCGTGAGGCGTCGATCGCCGCGTTCGTGGCGATGCGGTACAGCCAGGGCAGCAGCCGATGGCCCTCGCCGAGGCTCTCGAAGGCACGGTAAGCCTTGATGAACGTGTCCTGCGTCAGGTCGTCGGCAACATCGGCGTCGCCGCTGATCCGCAGCAGGAACGTGTAGATCTTGCCCCGGTACGTCTCGTAGAGCAGGCCGAGGGCCGACTCCCTCGCTGTACGGGCGAGCGAGATGACATGTGCGTCGCTCGTCATCGTCGGGAGCCTACTGAGTCGCTCGCGAGGCGGTCAATCCTCATTGAATGACCCGGGGGAGAGCGATGGGCCCCACCTCCAGGACGTCCACCTCGAATGGTCCGGCGTATTGCCGCACCGCCAACACCGCGCCGTTGACGCTGAAGAGCAGTGTCCAGCTGACCGTTGCGCTCTTGGTCAGATTCAACTGAAATTTGCCGTCCAAACCGGTCACGAACGAGCAGCTGCTCCCCGGTCCGACCACCACGCACACATCCGAGAACGGCAGACCGCTATCGGTCGTCACGGTCCCACGCACGCATGTGAACCCGTCCTGCGGGCACGCAAGCGCCGAGGCCGTTGCGCTCGGCGGCATCGACGCCGTCCGCTCTGGCGCGATCGGAGCGCACGCGCAGACTACGGCGAACAGGACCGTCGCGACCGCCCGACCGGGGGCTAGCGGAATCGTTGGATGCGCGCGCTGGGCTGCTCGTCCTCCGCCGCGCCGCCGAAGAGCCACGCCCCATCGCGGTCCACGACGATCCCGGCGAACGCGATCGGCTCGAGGAGGGTCGGCCCGGGCACCCACGTGTTCGCGACGCGATCGTAGATCTCGGTCGTCGCCGTGGGCGCGAAGTGATCCAGGATCTGCGCCGGACGCGGCAGCCCGCCGCCGGCGACGATCCGTCCGTCGCGCAGCGCGAACGCGAACGGCAGCATGCGCGGACTCGACAGCGTCCCGGCGTAGACGAACGCGTTGCGCTTGAAGTCGTATCGCTCCGCGGTCCCGGCAGCCGCGCGCTGTCCACCGACGAGCAGGACGTCGCCGTTCGGAAGAGCGACGGTCGCGTGCAACGCGCGCTCGACCGATAGCTCCGGCCCATCGCTCCAGATATCGGTGCGCGGGTCGTAGATGACCGATGTCTTCGATGGCTGCCCATCTTCGAATCCACCGGCAACGAGCACGCGGCCGTCGAGTAGCGTCGCGATCGAGAACTGCGAGCGCGACTTCGGCAGCCTCGCCACCACGGTCCAGGTGTTGCGCGCGGGATCGAAGATCTCGACGCCGTCGAGGAACACGACGCCACGATGCCCGCCGGCCACCAGCACGCGGCCGTCGGACAGCAAGGCCGCACCGTGATCGGCGCGTGATGTCAATAACGGCTTTGCCTCCGACCACGAGCGCGTCCGCGGATCGAAGATCTCGACGTCGGCCTCGTCGCGCCACGCATTCCCGACGCGATCGGACCCGCCGGCGACGAGGATCCGGCCGTCCTGCAGCGTCGTGATCGTCGAGTGGATCCGGCTGCCGCGTCCCGAGACAGGCTGTGCGCGTCCGGTGCGCGGATCGAAGATCTCGGCACCGGACGAGACGACGTCATCGCTGCCGTCGAGACCGTCAAGGACGAGGATCTTTCCGTCACGCAGCGGCACCGCATCGCCATAGGCGCGCGGCGCAAGAAGCGATCCGGCATCGCGCCATTCCGCTGCGGCGGCATCGGCTTCGTTCGGTGGAACGATCTGGATGCCGCTGGCGAGGGCCAGCGCGACCGCGGCGATGAGGGCGAGCCGGACCTTCATCTCGTGCTACGGGATGCTGAAGGCGGGCATCTGGACCGTCGCCTCGCTGAACGGACCAGTGATCGACTGGTGCCCGATCTCAGTGCCGTTCACGAAGTAGCGCACCGTCCAGGTGACCGGATACTGCTTGGGGAGCTGGACCACGAACTGACCGTCCGCGCCCGATATCGCGGCGCAGCGGATCGGCTGCGGCCCGACGATGATGCAGACGTTCTTCGCCGGTGTGCGATCGGGATGGATCAGCAGTCCCTTCACCGCCACAGCGTCTTCGGGCGGGATCGGGGAAGGCTCAGGTGGCGCGATCGTGCCGCGGGGCGTCGGCGGCACGGGTGAGGCGACGACGCCGGGCTCCTCGCGCGCGGACGCTTCGGGTGTGGGACTTGGGGAGTTGTCGCTGGCTATCTGAGCCGAGGGTTCGGATGTCTGTTCGGACGCGGTGGCGCTTGGCGAGGTTTGATCCGGGGGACCGCTGCTCGGGGTCGAGGTGCACGAGAACGTGACCACGACGAGGACGAGCAGCGATCCCCGGACCAGATGCATTACGGCGTTAATGCTACCGATGGCAAGGTGACTACGGTGCCGCCGCTGTATGGCGGGTTGATGGTCTGCGAGGCCTTCTCCACGCCGTTCACCAGGTAGTGGAACGTGTAG
>VBHP01000090.1 GCA_005881435.1 Chloroflexota bacterium
TAGGTCCGCGATCTCAGGCGTGACCGGGCAATTCGTAGCTCTGCCACCCTGCGCCGTGTTCGTGATCCAGTGCGCGCTGCTGCGGTAGATGGCGCAGATGCATTCGTCGCCGACGACGAACGAGCGGATGTCACGTTGCGGCTTGGGGATGTATTCCTGGATGTAGTAGATCGCGTGCAGGTAGCTGCCCAGCGTCTCTTTGTGCTCGAGCAACGCCTCGGCGGCGTCGCGGTCGTTGACCTTCGAGAGCAACCGCCCCCATGAGCCGATGATCGGCTTCAGCACCACCGGATAGCCCAGCTCTTCGACGGCTCGCAGCGCCGATTCCTGCGTGAACGCGATGCGCGTCCGCGGCGTCGGTACGCCGTCGCGCAGCAGCGCCACCGTGGTGAGGAACTTGTTACCGCAGGTATCGGCGACCTGGTAGGTGTTGACGGTGGGGATGCCCCATTGTTCGAAGATCTTCAGCGCGTAGAGCGCTCGCGAGTGCTGGATCGCGCGTTCGAGCACGACATCGATGGCCAGGTCGGGCGGATCCTCGAGGGCGAAGACCAGCGTGCGGTCGTCGAGGATCACCGGTTCGATGCCGCGCCGGCCCAGCTCCTCGAACAGGAGCTTCTCCTCGAGGCGAACGCGTGACATCAGCACGCCGACGCGCGGGACGGTCACTCGCCCCAGTCCTCTTCTTCGGCGGGCGCGACGGCGAGCTCGAGCGGCTGCAGGTTCTTGACTTCCAGCTCGGTGCCGCAGTCCGGACATTGCACGATCTCGCCGGCCATCGGCTTGTTGCCGACCCCCACGTTCGCGCCGCATTCGGGACAACTCGAAGCCATGGGATCCCTCCCCACAAAAGCGGAAGCGCCGTTCGAGATTAGGGCATGGCGTCGCCGCGGTCGACGTGCACGACGACCCCGCGGCCGAGGAAGGTCGCCCCGGGCCAGGTGTCGCGCGGCGGCGCCGTGGCGACGTGGACGAACGCCTCCGTGCGATCGCTCGCCCGCAGCCGCGTGAGGAACGCGGTCTGCTGGCCAGGGATCGGCGGCGGCGGATCCGACAGGCCGGCGCCCACGAGGGCCGGCATCCCAAAGGCCGGCGCGTTGACGCGGATCGCACCCAGCACCGTTCCAGTGAGATCGACGACGCGGCGAAACTCGCCGAAGGAACGCATCGTCGGCTCGAGCTCGGCATGCAGCGGCGACAGACGCTCCTCGGCCAGCGTCGCGTCCCGCTCCCCTTCGAAGAACGTCAGCACCGCGCCGAACGCGAGGCCGTCGCCTTCGATCACCAGCCGCGAGGTACCGCGCATAGCCTCCAGCGAGCGCCGTGCGAGGTCACCGCTGTAGAACGCGCGTCGCGCCTCCCAATCCGGTCGGACCGCCTCCGCGACGCGGAGATGAAAGGCGCGCACGTTATGCGCTCGCCTTCGCCGCCAAACGCTCGCGCACCGCGAGCGACACCGCGTCGGGGTCGGCGAATCCGCCGTCGCGGCGCATGGAATGGACCAACTCGCCGTCGACCGAGACCTCGAAGGTCCCGTCGAACCACGGGATGAGCTCGATGGCCGACAGCTTGGAGCCGAATGTACGCATCAGCGAGTCGGCGAGCGCGAGCGTTTGCGGCTCGTAGCCGCACTCCGCGCAGTAGGAGATCGCGACCTTGACCATGCTAGCCACGTCCGGCCGGCGCGCGCGTGACGAGCTCCCGCAGCTGCCGCACGACCTCGCGGTCGGCGAATGACTTCGTCTCGGTCCGCATCTTCACGAGCGCGTCGTGGAGGCGTTGCCGCACGTCTTCCGGCAGCGCATCGATCGGATCCGCCGGCGAGCCGAATCCTGCGTCGCTGGCGTAGATCTCGCGGCGCTTCCGATCGCGCAGCTCGGTGACGCTTCGCGGACGCTCGATGAACACCGCGATCTCGCGGAACTCGTCGTCGAAGAACGCGAACACCGGTATCGACCGGTAGGTGCCCTCATTCAGGTACTGATCCATCAGGTCGAGATTCTGGTCGCGCAGGAAGACGCGAAGGTCGAGCTTCCTCGTCTCGCCCGCGATGCGTCCGAGGAGCGGCAGGTTGGCCACCACGTCCCCGCACCAATCCTCGGCCAGGACCATGACGTGGAGTGGACGCGGCAGTGCGCGGAAGGCCGCCAGGTCCTGCTCCGTGAGCGGCGCATCGCGCTCGTTCTCCTCGAACCGCTCCCGGTTCCGAGTCATCTGCGCCTTCCACGCTTCGTAGCTCAGGCCTTGCTGAAAACGGTCCGGCGTAATCCCCATTCGATGCTCCTTCACGTTCGATGTCTCAGGTACCTAACAGCCGCCGCCCCGGCGCATATGCCCCGGGTGGCACCGGCGTTGCACGAACCGGCACCATGGACGATATGCAGCATCCTGACCCGGACGAGCCGGCCGACGCCGGCGGTGTCGCCGAGCACGACCCGATGAGCGCCGTGGACGAGAACGAGACCTACCTGCCGCCGATGGATCCGGTGGAGAAGCCCGACGCCCACGGAAACCCCCAGATCGTCGGCGGGTTCAGCGCCGATTCGATGAGCGACGAGCTGCCGATGCCGCGCCCGGTGACCGGCGGCTCGCCCGACGAGGCGCTCGCCGAGCGCGTCCGGCGCGAGCTGCTCGAGGATGCGGCCACGACGGACCTGGATATCGAGGTCGAGGTCGTCGATGGGACCGCGTTCGTCCGAGGGCGCGTCAGTGATCTCGTCGACGTCGACAACGTGATAGCCGTCGCCGGTCGCGTCCCGGGGATCGTCGACGTCATCGACGAGCTCGCCGTCGGCGACTAGTACCGCTTTACGTCTCTGAGACTTCGAAAGCCTCGTCGGCCTTCGAGACTTCCTCGAGGATCTTCGTCTCTTCCTCGGTGCGGCGGACCTCGCGCTTCAGCAGGCCGGTGACTTCATTGAACACGCGGCCACCGAAGGCGATCGCGAATCCCTCCGCGACGGTCGAGATGCCCGGCATCCCCGAAACGAGTCGTGGGCGGAACAGCGCCGCGAGGACGAACCCCACCCACGAGCCCAGGCACAGGTGGCAGGAGACGAGCTCGCCGGCGTAACTCGAGCGCTCCGCGATACGCTCGCGCACCGGCTTGAACAGCAGCGATTCGGTCACGATCGTGGTGATCTGGTTGCACGCAGCGGCAAGGGTCAGCCAGCGGATCAACGCGCTCATGCGGCGAGCCGGAACAGCCGCTCCGGCGGTCCATCGAATGAGTCGAGGATGTCGTGCGCGTCGAGGACGTCGTCATTCGTGAGCGGCACGCCCTCCGGCGCATCTTCGACGACTTGCTCCACGATCGCGAGCGTCGTCTCGCCGCAGCCGGCGCAGGCGATCCGGATCAGCAAGCGACTTTCCTCGGTCGACAGGCCACGGACCATGCCCTCGGAAAGCTGGGCGGTGCACGACGGGCAGCGCAGCTGCTCGATCTGCTCCAGGATCGAACCCATCCAGTCCATGACGGCCACCCGTGCAGAGCCGCTGCCAGCGCGTCCAGATCGTGGGGCTGGACGACCGCCCGCCGTGCGGACGACCGAGACGACACCCTCGCGCCGATGCGTTACCACAGTGCGACGTATCGCGCCTTTTGGCGCATCGTTCGTACTCTCTAGAGGAGCAAGATGGGAATGGCCGTAGCGCAGTCGCGCGACGCCGACACCGCCACGCGCACACAACAGCTCGTCGGCATGGTCGTGTCGCACACGCACTGGGATCGCGAGTGGTACCTGACCTTCGAGCGATTCCGCATGCGCATGGTCGACATGCTCGACACCGTCCTCGACATCCTCGATACCCGTTCCGACTTCCGCGCCTTCACGCTCGATGGCCAGACGGTCCTGTTGGAGGACTACCTCGAGATGCGCCCGGGCGAGGAGGCTCGCGTCAGGCGTCACGTGCGCGAGGGTCGCTTATTGATCGGCCCGCACTACGTGCTGGCCGACGGCTTCCTCTCCTCCGGCGAGACGATGGTGAGAAACCTGTTGATCGGCGGCCAGGTCGCCGAGCGATTCGGTCGCGTGATGAAGGCGGGTTACCTGCCGGATAACTTCGGTCATCCGTCCCAGATCCCGCAGCTGCTCGCCGGTTTCGACATCAACACCGCGGTCATCTACCGGGGCGTGCGTCACGACAAGTCTGAGTTCCTGTGGCAGTCGCCCGACGGCACGAACGTCTTCACCGCGTTTCTGCCCGAGGGTTACTGCAACGCCAACGTGCTGTCGACATCGCCGCAGCTCTTCGCCGAGAGCACCAGGGAGACCATCGAGAGGCTCCGCGCCTACGCCACCACGCCGTACGTCCTGATCATGAACGGCTGTGACCACATGTCGCCGCGCGGAGACCTCGAAGACGCCATCCGTTCGATCAACAAGGAGGTCGACGACACCATTCGGCTGGAGCAGGGAACCTTCGAGGAGTTCGCCGTCTTCGTCCGCGAAAAGGCGCCGCACCTCGACGTCGTGGCGCGTGAATTCCGCGCCGGGCGTCCGGGACGGATCACGCCCGGCGTCATCAGCACGCGGATGTATCTGAAGCAGACGAATTTCCGCGCCTTCACCATGCTGGAGCGCGCGGCGGAGCCGCTCAGCGCGATGGCTTCACTCCTGGGCGAACGGTATCCCGCGACGTACCTGGCGTACGCCTGGCGAAAGCTCTTGCAGAACATGCCGCACGATTCGATCACCGGCTGCAGCACCGACGCGGTGCATCGCGACATGATGGCCCGGTTCGGCAGCGTGCTTGATGTCGGCGAGGAGCTGGCGCACCGCGGGGCGCTGGCCATCGCGGACCGCGCGGCGCGAGGCCGCCCCGAGGGACCGGCGGGATTCCTCACCTACAACGTCCTGCCCGCGCTGCGCCGCGAGCTGGTGCGTCAGCGATTGCATTTTCTCGAGTCCGGCGCGGAGTTCCACGTCGTCGACGCCGGCGGCCGGACGGTGGCGACCCAAGTTCTCGGCCGGAAGCCGATCAAGATCGACTACTCCGCGCGCTTCGAGACTTTCGACGCGGACGGCAAACCGTATCCCGTCGTGCTCGCCGCGGACAAGGCGCAGCGGGCGGCGATCCGGTCAGAGAAGCGGTGGCAGCGCTGGGTTGGCGAAGAGGTCGAGCTGTTGTTCGCGGCGGACCTGCCGGGCATGGGATACGCCACATACGAGGTGATTCCGGGGCCGAGCGCGGCGCCGACGACGGACCTGCGATCGGGCGCGGACTGGGCCGAGAACGCGCGGCTGCGGGTCCAGGTGCACCGGGACGGCACGTTCGACGTCGTGGACAAGCGCACCGGCGGCAGCTATCGCGGCCTGGGCGCGCTCGAATCGGGCGGCGATCGCGGCGACGAATACACCTTCGCCGCGCCGCAGCAGGATCGGATCGCGACGACGCGCGGTGCCCGCGGCGACGTGCGCGTCGCGGAGTCTGGTCCGCTTCGTGTCACCTTCGAGGTCCGCGTGGCGCTCGACGTCCCGCTCGAGCTCGCGCCGGAGCGGGTTCGACGCTCCGACAAGCGGGTGGCGCTACCGATCGTCACTCGTATCAGCCTGGCCGCGGGAGGCGAGCGCGTCGAGGTGTCGACCACCGTCGAGAACAGCGCCAAGGACCATCGTCTGCGAGCCGTCTTCCCCGCGCCGGTCCGCACCGACGTGGCGCACGCGCACGGCCAGTTCACGGTCGACGTCCGGCCGATCGAGCTGACGTCGGAAGAGCGCGAGCGCGAGCTGCTGAAGGACGAGGAGCGCGAGGAGACGACGCAGCCGCATCGTTTCTTCGTCGACGTCAACGACGGCAGCTCGGGCCTGGCGGTGCTGAATCGCGGTCTCACCGAATACGAGGTCGAGCGCACCGGCGACGGCGTGCGCATCTGCCTGACGCTGCTGCGGTGCGTCGGCTTTCTCTCGCGCGACGACTTCCACACCCGGGCCGGCGGCGCCGGCCCGTACCTCGCGACGCCCGACGCGCAGTGCCAGGGCACGCACCAGTTCGACTACGCCGTGGTGCCGCATGCCGGTGGCTGGGTCGAAGCGAACGTGCACGGGCAGGCCGAGTCGTTCGTCACGCCGGTCCACTCCGCGGCGATCGCCACCGCGATCGATACGCCGGTGCGCAGCTTCGTCTCGATCGACGCTCCGGAGATCGTCTTCAGCGCCTTCAAGCTCGCGGAGAATTCCGACGACTTCGTCCTCCGTGTCTACAACATCGCGCCGCGCGAGGCCCAGGGGCGAGTGCGCTTCGGTTGGAAGCCGGCATCGGTCCGGCTGGCGAAGCTGTCGGAGCAGCCGCTCCAGGAGCTCGCTGCACACGACGATTCGGTCCGGCTCACGCTGCGGCCGAGCGAGATCTGCACGCTGCTCGTCAGCCGCCCGGCGTGACCGCGATCACGCACTTCTTCGGCGACGCCTACGACGCGGAGATCAGCGCTGGAGAACGACCGGAGCTCCGCGTCCGGGTACGCGGCCGCGAGCTCCTGGCCCTGCGCGTGGCGTCCGCGGTGGATGCCGGGGGCAAGCTCGACGTCGCCGGGGCCCTGGACGCGCCAGAGGTCCGCGAGCCGGCGGCGGGGCTCGAGCTGGTGTGGCGCGGTCGCACCGCGTTGTGGGACGAGATCGTGCTGCGAGCACACTTCGATCGCGATGCCATTCGGTTCGGCTACACCATCCGCGGCCGCGGCGACATCGATCGCGCGCATTTCGGCGCGGACGCGAAAGGCCGCTCGCGAGCGGTCCATCAAGTGCTGTGGTCGCCCGAGCCGACGGGCGATCAGACCATCCGCTTCGCGCTGGGTGAGCGCGCGCTCATCAGCGTCTCCAGCGACAAGACCTTCCACCTCGGGCATTGGTTCTTCACGCCGCCACCCTTCGCGTTCGCGCTCGGATCCGGCGACGAGGACGCGTGGCTGGTCGCCGGCGTACTGTCGCGCGCGGAGGACTCCAACTTCACCGCGTTCGAGGTCGGTCCCGGCGACGGGCTTTCACTCTCGCTGCGGTACGACGGTCACGAGCGGGTCGACGGCACGTGGCACTCCCCTGACCTCGTTCTGCTCCCCGCGCCGGACCCGTATCCGGGCCTGTCGGCGTATTGCGAGCTGCTGCGGCGCGAGTCCTTCGCTCCACTCCTGCCTTCGGTCGCGTCGCGACCCGGCTGGTGGAGCGAGCCGATGTTCTGCGGGTGGGGCGAGCAGTGCGTCGTCGCCGACGCGAACGCGACGCAGACCCTCACGGCACGCGCCACGGACTACGCCACCGAGACGCAGTACGAGACCTTCGTGTCGCGGCTCGAGGCGCATGGCATCGCCCCCGGCACGATCGTGATCGACGACAAATGGCAGCGCGCCTACGGCACCAACGAGCCCGACCCGGAGAAGTGGCCGCACCTGTCGCGCTTCATCGCGGCGCAGCACCGCCGCGGTCGCCGGGTGCTGCTGTGGCTGAAGGCGTGGGATCCCGAAGGTCTCGACGCCGCGACCGAGTGCATCCTCGCCGACGACGGCACGCCGCTGTCGGCGGATCCGACCGCGCCCCCATACGCGGCGCGGTTGCGGTCGTCGGTCCGGCGCATGCTCGTCGAGCTCGGCTCCGACGGCTTCAAGCTCGACTTCACGCACCTGATCCCGACCGGACGCGGCGGCCGTTCGCGCGACGGTCTCTGGGGTCTGGCGCTGATGCGCGCGTACCTGTCATTGCTCCACGACGCGATGCGGAGCGTCCGCGCCGACGCGTTGCTCATCGCCCACAACGCCAATCCGGCCTTCGCCGATGTCGTGGACATGCTCCGGCTCAACGACGTGCCGCAGGTGCTGGGACAGCCGAAGAGCTACGTCGCGGCGATGGAGCATCGCGCCCGGATCGCCCGTGCCGCATCGCCGCTGTGGCTGCTCGACACCGACAATTGGCCGAGCCCCGATCGCGCCTCTTTTCGTGAGTACCTCGAGCACCAGGCCCGGCTCGGCGTCCCGTCGCTGTACTACGCCAGCCGCATCCGCTGGCGCACCGACGACGAGCCCTGGGTCGACGAGGAGCTGCGCGAGGAGGACTTCGCCGCCCTGCGCCACGCCTGGGCCGAGTATCGGTCGCGCTTGACGCCCATCGCCGCCGTCACCTAGACCACCGCCAGTGACATCCGCTCGCGACGAGCCGGCGATCGTCCGTTCCATGCTCGAGGCGAGCGCGGAGGCGATCCGCGCCTGCGTCGCGATCACGGACGACATCGCCGCGGCTGCCCGGCGGATCGGCGACGCGCTCGAGGGCGGCCACAAAGTGCTGATCTGCGGCAACGGCGGCTCCGCTGCCGACGCGCAGCATTTCGCCGGTGAGCTGCTCGGCCGCTTTCGCTCGTCGACGCGCCCCCCGCTGGCCGGGCTCGCGCTTTCCGCCGACGCCGCGGTGATCACGTGCATCGCCAACGATTTCGACTACGACGACGTCTTCGCTCGCCAGGTGCGGGCCCTGGCGCAGCCGGGCGATGTCTTGATCGGCATCAGCACCAGCGCCAAGAGCGAGAACGTGCTGCGCGCCTTCGCGGCCTCGCCCGACGGAACGCTCCGCATCGCCCTGGTCGGGCCGGGCGGAGCGCTCGCCGATCGGGCCGACATCGCCCTCCGTGTGCGCGCCGACGCAACCGCCCACATCCAGGCCGGGCACATCGCCGTGCTGCACGCGATCTGCGAAGCGCTGGAGCGCCGATTCGACCGCTCATTGGACTGAACGCGGCACTCGGTATGCGACTACGGATTTGCGGCGGATATAGCTCGGACGCTCGGGCGGGCATCCGTGATGACATTAGGAGGGGATATGGACACAGGCACCGGCGAAAAAAACCGCACGCTCACCCGGCGCGAGCTGGTGCGCCGCAGCGCGTTGTTCGGCGGCGCGGTGGTCGTGGCGCCGATCATCGCGGCGTGCCAGCCCGGCGCGACTCCGGGCGCGAGCACGAGTCCGGGCGCGAGTGGTTCGACCGCGGCGCAGAAGGTCACCATCCGCGTCTGGGGCTACGGCCTCGACGATGCGCGCGCGAAGGCACGGCTCAACGTGTTCAAAGCCGCGAACCCGAACATCGACGTGCAGCCGGTCGGCGGCACGCTCAATACGCAGCAGTTACTGACGGCCGTCGCATCGGGCGACCCGCCGGAGGTCATCAACACCGACCGCACGCAGGTCGGCTCCTGGGCGGGCCGAAGCGCCATCGACCCGATCACCGATCTGATCGACAAAGACAAGTTCGATATGAGTCAGTTCTATCCGGCCACGGTCGAGCAGGTGAAGTACAAGGGACAGACCTACGGCGTTCCGCACTTCGCGACCATCGACCTCTTCTGGATCAACAACAAGGTGCTCTCCGATGCCGGCACCGATCCCGCTTCGGTCGATCCGGGGAACTGGGACCAGCTGCAGTCGCTCGGCGAGAAGCTCGCGAAGGTGTCCGGGGGGAAGGTCACGCGCACGGGCTTCGACACCAAAATGCAGGACGGCCGCCTGTACTACTGGACTTGGGCCAACGGCGGCGACCTCTTCAGCTCGGACGGTTCGAAGGCCCAGTTCACCGACGCGAAGGCCGTGGAGGCGTTGACCTGGGCCCGCGACGCGGTCAAGAAGCAGGGCGGGGAGAAAGCACGCGCCGCGTTCTCGCAGACCCAGGACTTCTTCTCGCCGAACAACCCGTTCCTCATCGGGCAGACGGCGATGACGATCTTCGAGCAATGGCTGCTCGGCGTGCTCGCCGACCCGGGTCCGAACTTCGCGTTCACCGTGCTGCCGCCGCGCAAGCGGAACTCCAAGGATCCGCTCACGACGGTCACCGGCGGCGCGTTCGCGATCCCGAAGGGCGTCAAGGCCGACAAGCGGCTCGCAGCCTGGGAGTTCATCAAGGGCATGGTCTCGACCGACGCCTGGATCGCCGGCCAGAAGGCCACGTTCATGGACAAGCAGTCCAAGAACCAGAAGTACACGCCGACGATCACCGGCAACATCAAGGCCGACCAGGAAGACATGAACACGGTCTACAAGTCCATCGGTCCCTCCTACGACGCGGCCATCAAGACCTGGCAGACCGCGCTGAACGCCGGGAAGTATCCGTACTCCGGCCCGGTCGCTCAGCAGATCAGCGACCTGGTCACGGCCAACGTGAACGACGCGTTGCAGGAAGCGAAGCAGCCGGCGGACGCGCTGAAGAAACTGAACGACGACGCGCAGAAGGCCATCGACGATTACGCCAAGGGGCCTGGGAACAAGTAGCTGGCATGTAAGTAGCTGACGCGAGGGAGGCGATGCGGCGGCGCTTTCGGCTGAAGGAAGAACAGGTGGCGGGACTCCTCTTCGTGAGTCCCTTCATCGTCGGATTCCTCATCTTCAGCGCCGGTCCTTACATCGCCTCCCTGTATCTCAGCCTCACGACCTACGACGTGCTGAACCCGCCGAACTTCGTCGGCCTGCAGAACTACATCGATCTGGCGTCAGACGAGACATTCGGCAAGGCGCTGTACAACACGCTGTACTTCGTCGTCTTCCACGGACCGACGGCGATCGCCATGGCGTTGATCCTCGCGCTCCTGCTCAATGCGAAGGTCCGCGGGGTCTCGATCTGGCGCACGATCTATTACCTGCCGCAGGTCACGCCGGCGGTCGCGCTCGGCGTGTTGTGGCTGCGGATCCTGTCCCCCAACAACGGTCTGCTGAACAGCATCCTCGCCGGCGTCGGTATCCAGGGCCCGGCCTGGACCGTCGACGCCGATTGGGTGAAACCCTCGCTCATCCTGATCCGGGTCTTCGTCGTCGGGACCTGGATGATCACGTTCCTCGCGGCCCTGCAAGACGTTCCACAAGAGCTGTACGAGGCCGCCTCCATCGACGGAGCGAACGCCTGGCAGCGCTTCCGGAACGTGACCCTTCCGATGATCTCCCGCGTGATCTTCTTCGCGGTCATCGCCATCACGATCTTCTCCATGAACGTCTTCGATATCGCGTACTTCATGTTCCCGCCGCAGGTCTTCGGCGGTCAGCTCGGGCCGCAGGACAGCGCGCTCTTCTACATGGTCTATCTGTTCCAGCAGGCGTTCTCGTACTTCCATATGGGCTACGCCGCCGCACTGGCGTGGATCCTGTTCGCGATCACGCTGGCGATCACGCTGATACAGCTGCGGTTGTCGCGGTACTTCGTCTACGCGGAGACGAGCAAGTGACGACGGCCGCGAAGGGCGAGCGTCGGCAGAAGGCGTTCGAGCGCAGCACCGCATTCCTGGAGGGACGCGGGCTGTTCTGGGTGGCCCAGCGCGCACTGATCTACGGCGCGCTGGTGTTCTTCGCGATCGTGTTCGTCTTCCCGTTCGTGTGGCTGCTGTCGAACTCGCTGAAGGATCCGCTGCACATCTTCGATGCAAACCTCATCCCGCAGCCGATCGTGTGGCAGAACTACGTCACGATCTTCCAGGAGACCGAGACGATGGGGACTCCGCTGATATCGATGATCCGGAACAGCGTCATCGTGTCCGTCCTGGGCGTCACGGCGGTGCTGATCTCGAGCAGCATGATCGGGTTCGCCCTGGCCAAACTGCGCTTCCCCGGCGCCAACGTCGTGTTCTTCCTGGTGCTGATGACGATGATGCTGCCGGGCGAGGTGACCATCGTGCCGGTCTACCTGATCTGGCGGAAGCTGGCCGACCTGACCGGCGGTCTCATCGGTACCGGCACGCTGTTCCCGCTGTGGCTCGGGGGCCTCTTCGGTTCGTCCTTCTACATCTTCATGCTGCGGCAGTTCTTCCTCGGCATCCCGCAGGAGCTCATCGAAGGCGCACGCGTCGACGGCGCGTCGTACCTGCGCATCTACTGGCAGATCATGCTGCCGCTGGTGCGGCCGGCGCTCCTCGCCGTCGCCGTGCTCGAGTTCCAGGCCAAGTGGAACGACTTCATGGGTCCGCTGATCTACGTCTCGAACAAGCCGGACCTGTGGACCCTCCCGATCGGCCTGTTCCAGCTGAACCAGCACTTCGGCTTCGGCCAGTTCCGCTACGAGCTCATCTTCGCCGCCGCGGTGCTCATGCTCTTGCCGAGCGTGATCCTGTTCTTCCTGGCGCAGAAGCAGTTCATCAAGGGCCTCTCGGCCGGAGCGGTGAAGGGATAGCCAGGACCCGCGCGGGCATCGTCGGTGCGGGTCAGGTCTCGCCGTACTACCTGTCCTACCTCGCGAGGAGCGACGACGTCGAGCTTGCCGCGATCGCCGACCGCGACCTCGCACGCGCGCGCGAGCGGGCCCAGGAGTATGGGATCGCGCGCGTGGTCACCGTCGACGAGCTCGTCGCCGACGACGCGATCGACTGCGTGCTGAACCTCACGCCGGCGCAGGCCCATGCCGAGCTGACCGGCCGCGCGCTGGACGCGGGCAAGCACGTGTGGAGCGAGAAGCCGCCCGCGGTCACGCTGCCCGAAGGACGCGAGCTGGCCGCGCGTGCCGCACGCAACGGCCTGCTGCTGTCGTGCGCGCCGGACACGTTCCTCGGCGCGTCGTTCCAGACGGCGCGGCGCCTCGTCGACGAGGGCGCGATCGGCGCGGTGGTGGGCGCCTCGTGCTCGTTCGTGACGCCGGGCAGCGAGCTGTGGCACCACAATCCCGAGATCCTGTTCGGCCCCGGCGCGGGTCCGATCTACGACGAGGGCGTGTACTTCCTGACGGCGCTGGTCGCGCTCCTCGGTCCGATCAGCGCGGTCCAGGCCCAGGCCGCCACTATCAGAAAGGAGCGGACGATCGCGACCGGCCCGCGAGCGGGCGAACGTTTCGACTCGGAGATGCCGACGCACTACGTCGCGACGCTCGCCTTCGCCGGCGGCGCGCTGGCGACGATGACCATGAGCTTCGAGGTCCGCACCACGACGCAGCCGCCGCTCGAGCTGTATGGGACGACCGGGTCGCTGCGTCTGCCGTTCCCCGGCTTCTACGACGGTCCGCTGCGCCTCGGCCGCGTGCACGACACGCCGTGGGAGGAGATCGCCGCGGAGGGACCGTTCCTCGGCCGCGTCCGCGGTCCGGGCCTCGAGGACCTGGCGCGCGCGATCGGAGAACGGCGCGAGCCGCGCTGCTCGGCCGCTCTCGCCCTGCACGTGCTCGAAACCATGGAGCTGCTCCATCGCTCGAGCGACTCGGGTCGACGGGAGCGTCTGACGACGACGGTGCGCCGACCGGAGCCGATGCGCTAAGCATCGAGGCCGTTGCGGAAGGCGTACGCGACGGCTTGGGTGCGGTCGCGAAGTCCGAGCTTGTCGAAGATGTTGTGCAGGTGCCGTTTCACGGTCGCCTCGCTGATGAAGAGCTCGCGACCGATCTCGGCGTTGTTCTGACCGCGCGCGGCGAGGCGAAGCACCTCGAGCTCTCGTGCGGTGAGCACGTTCGCGACACGACGCGGCCGCCGCCGACCTTCCTCGACCGCAGCTGCGAGCCGTCCCTGTACGCGGGGATCGAAGGCCGCGTCTCCGCCGCCGACCGCGGCGATGGCGCGCGCGACCTCGGTCACGTTCGCATCCTTCGTCAGGTAGCCCCGCGCTCCCGCCTCGATGGCGCTGAAGACGTGCTCGTCATCCTCGTACGCGGTCAACGCGATCACCCGCGCGCCCGGACACGCCGCCCGAAGCCGGCGCGTCGCTTCGACGCCGCCGATACCGGGCATCACCAGATCCATGGCGACGACATCCGGCTGAAGCCGCGCGGCAACCTGCACCGCCTCTTCGCCGCTGGCGGCGACGCCGACGACGTCGACGTCGGCGAGCGAGGACAGCAGCGCCGCGAACGCATCACGGACCAGGCGCTGATCGTCGACGACAAGGACGCGCATGCGCGCGGTCACCGCGTCGGGAGCGTGAGACGCACAGTGAAGCCGTCACCGGTGGCGTTCGTGTCGAGGTCGCCTCCGAGCAGGCTCGCGCGCTCGCGCATTCCCTCCAGTCCGTGGCCATTCGAATCGCGGCGCTCGCGCTCGAGCGGCCGACCGTGGTTTTCGACGAGGAGCTCGACTTCACCGGGCGTGAAACGCAGGTCGACGTCGACGCGTCGCGAGATCGTGTGTCTGCGCACGTTGGTCAGCGCTTCTTGTGCCACGCGATAGATCGCAGCCTGTGTCTCCGACGGCAGCGCCGCGGAGCCTTCCGCCACGCTCAGCACGTACGGCGTGCCGGTCTGCCGCTCGAAGTCGTGCAGCAGCCGCGGCAGCAGCGCGAGGGCGGGTGTGGATTCTCCGCGCAGCGTCGCGACGGCATCGCCGACTTCGCTCAGTCCCTGGCGAGCCAGGCGCTGCGCGTCCTCGATCAGCGCGGTCTGCTGCAGATCTGAGCTGGAGCCGCTGCGCGCACGTTCCAGCTGTAAAACGAGCGCCGACAGCGTGTCCGCGAGGATGTCGTGGATTTCGCGCGCAATGCGCGCACGCTCCTGCAGCGCTGCGCTTCGCTCACGCTCGGAGCGGATCGATTCAACGAGCACGAGCAGCTGCTCGGCCTGAGCCTTGGCCTGCTGCGCGAACCGCACGTACCGGCCGAGCAGAAAGGCGAGGATCCAGAACGCCGCGATGAAGAGGGCATGCACAGCCGGGACGGCTGCGCCAAGCGACGCGATCAGCGCGACGCTCGCGACGGCGGCGACGAGCACGGCGGTAGCGACGGCCGGGCGGCGCGGCAGGGTCAACCCCAGCGCGAGGATGACCGCCGTGATGCCCGCACTGCCCGACAGGAAGTGTCCGAGCGCGATGAGTCCGATGGAGCTCGCCGCGACCGCGACGCCGGCCCACCAGGCAAAGCGGAATGTCGCGACGAGCCAGCCCACCGCGAGCACCGCGGTGCAGATGGCAACCGCCGCCAGACGCGACGGATCCGGACTCTCGAGCTCGCGGCCGGCGATCACCGCGAACGCGGTGAGCAGCGCAACGACGCTGAACCCGCGCCAACGCGCGCCGGTGATCACATTCACCGTTGTTGTGCGTGCCTGCATTTCGTGGACCGCTCCAGTGCGCGTGGAGTTGTAGGTCCGGGCGTCGAGGAATGCAACCACCGGACGATGCCGCCGGGCGATCGGAGCAATACGTTCACGCGCGGCGAACCAGCGCGCGATGCGACAGGCGTCGCGAAGGAGGGTTCATGCGTAAGCGCGCGATCTGTTCGATCCTCGCCGCAGGCGTCCTGCTGCTGGCGCAGGCGACGGCCGCCATGGCCACCCAACCGACGGACGCAGCGGTGACACGATCGATGCCGGCGAGCCTCTGCGCCCTGCTGTTGCTGACGCATCCAGGGCACACGAGCGCGGATTGCGTCACGCACCACAGCGTCCGCATCGAGCGCGAACCCGGCTCGAAAGTCGGATTCGCCTCGCCGCAAGCGGCCACTCTCGCCTTCGCTTACTGCGTCACGATCACCGGCTCGATGTGGAACATCGGCTGGTCCTCGACGGCGTCGCAGCGGTTCTGCGTGACACCGAATGTGGTCGTTTCAGCGATTCCCGGGACCACCCAGTGCCGCTCGAGCTGGTGGGTGCAGACCACGTGGTGCGGGGTCGGTGTTGGCGGCGGGTGGTACGCCGACGGTGGCGACAACGTGTACGCGCCGACATCCGGTCGGACGTACTTGCGCGTCTGGATGAACGCCGCCGGTGCCTGGGGCGTGAAGTGCTGGGGCTATGCGTTCTGCTGATGGAGGTTTCAAAAGGAAGATGCTCACGAAAGCGTTCTGCGCGATCGCGACCACTGTCGTGTTGCTGCTCTCGACGGCTTCGGCGGCGCTCGCTGCGCCGGATCTGGCGACGTTGACTCGTGCGCCCGCGGCAACGCGGGAGATCCTGACGCTCGCGCCCGGCGAGACCGAGGCCTCGACCACGATCCGCATGCGCCCAGACGTCTGCGCGGCGTTCCTGCGCGTGTTTCCCGGTCACTCCGACGTCGACTGCGTCACGCGTTTCAGGCTCACGGTCAGCGGACTGCCCACGCGCTCGATCAGGGGGGTCGCCGCGCCCATGCCGATGAACGTCGCCTCCTACTGGTGCGGCATCACGGTCGAGGGCCTGATGGCGAACGTCGGCTGGAACGCGCATGTCTCGCAGACCTTCTGCATCTGGCCGGGTGTGTCGGTGTACCCGAAACCCTACGGCACACAGTGCGGGAACTTCTACGGGTTCGGCGCGACGGTGACCGTCACGTGGTGCGGTGGTGGACGCAGCGGCTGGACCGCCGACGGTGGAGAAAACGTGACGATCTCGATGTGGCGATTCAACTACGGCGCCGGTCAGCGAGTGTCGCTGTCGGCTGACTGGCGCACCGGGCAGTTTTGCTGGAATGCCTTCTGCTGATCGAGCTTCGCTCTAGCGACGCCGCTTACGGGGTGGCGCCGGCGTGTTCGCCGGCTGCGGCACAGAACGGACCGACACGCCGCAGATCGGCAGGCCCAGGCGATAGTTCTTGTACGCCTGCGCCCACTTCATCACGTCCGGCAGCCACTCCGGGCGTTCGGCCGCGGCGTTCACGCAGCCGCGGCCGAAGAAGGCCGAATCGTCCGTCTTCGGCTCGGTGCCGGCGATGTACTTCTCGACGGTGCGCCATGAGGACGGACAGTTCGGTCCCGGCAGTAGACCCGAGCCCACGCCGCCGGTCAGGCCCGGACGCACGCAGACCGTCTTCTCGATGATGCCGTCAGGACGCGCATACCAGGTCTCGGGAAGCTGCAGCTGGCCGATGGCCTCCTTCATGAACTCGCGCCACAGCACACCCGGGCCCATCGCCGAGGAGATGCCGTACATCTGCGAGTTGTCGGAGTTGCCCATCCATACCGCCGTCAGCAGCTGCGGCACGTACCCCACGGCCAGCACGTCGCGCAGGTTGTCGGTCGTGCCGGTCTTGAGCGCCGCGGTCCGGCCGATGTTGGTCCAGGAGCCGAAGATCGAGCTCGTGTTCGGATCGGTGATGTCCTTCAGCATGTCCGTCATCAGCCACGACAGCTGCGGCGAGATCGCCTGTGTCCCCTCGGGCTGCGACCAGTCGCGCACCACGTTGCCGTCCTTGTCCTCGATGCGTGAGATCAGCGTCGGCTCGATACGTACGCCGCCATCGGCGACGACCTGATACGCGCCGGCGAGCTCGCGCAGCGTCATTCCGCCAGCGCCGATGCCGAAGGGCAGACCGAGCTGAGACGCGTCCCACTCCCGATCGACGCCGAGCTGGCGCGCGGTCTGGACGATCTCGTCGACGCCGACCAGCGACGTGATCTTGACCGCGGGAACGTTCAGCGATTCGCGGATCGCCTGGCGGATCGTGATCGGACCGTTCTCCGGACCGGCGCCGGATCCGCTCGGCGAGGCATTCTGCGGGCGGTACTGCGGCTGACCAGCGGCGGCGAAGTTCGTCGACACGTCCCACAGCACGGTCGACGGCGTGTAGCCCTTGCGCAGCGCGGTCAGATAGGTGAAGAGCTTGAACGTCGATCCGACCTGCCGCTCGCCGAGGCCGGCGACGTCGAACTGACCGCGGACGCGCGGATCCTGATCGTCGTACTTCACGCTGCCGACGTAGGCGAGGATGTAGCCGTTCCGCGGATCCATCGCGATCAGCGCGGCGTTGTGCACGTTCGCCGACGCGAGCGCCGCGACGCGATCCTTGACCTGTCGCTCGGCGATGGCCTGCAGCTGCGGATCGATCGTCGTGTACACGCGATAGCCCCCGACGTACGCCGCGCGCTCGCTGCCGAAGACTTCGGCCAGCTGATCGCGGACGCGGAACACGACGTGTGGCAGCGACAGCGGGGTCTCGGCCGCGTGCACCAGGATCGGTTCGTCAGCGGCCCGTTCGGCCTCGTCGCGACTGACGAATCCTGCGGCCAACATCGC
Organism: Chloroflexota bacterium; assembly: GCA_005881435.1. GTDB lineage: Bacteria > Chloroflexota > Limnocylindria > P2-11E > CF-107 > CF-107. The sequence continues at coordinate 17,845 of VBHP01000090.1, forward strand.
CGCCAGGACTTCGCTCCGCCGGGCCCGCGCTCCGTCGGGGTTCGTCACCGGGTCGTAGATCGACGGCCGCTGCGGCAAGCCCGCGAGCAGCGCGGCCTGACCGAGCGTCAGCTGCCGCAGGTCGGTCACGTCGAAATAGGTCTTCGCCGCGGTCTTCACGCCGTACGAGCGATTCCCGTAATAGACCTGATCCAGGTACAGCTCCAGGATCCGCGCCTTGGGGTAGCGCATCGTGACGCGGATGGCGATGAGCGCCTCGTTCAGCTTGCGCGCGAGGGTCTGATCGTCGCCGGTGAGACGCGCTTTGACGAGCTGCTGCGTGATCGTCGATCCGCCCTGCGCGACGTAGCCCTCGCGCCAGTTCGTGACCAACGCACGGAAGATGCCGCCCGGATCGACGCCGAAGTTGGTCCAGAAGCTGCGGTCCTCGATCGCGATCGTCGCCTGCTGCAGGATCAGCGGGACGTCAGCGAGCGCGGCGTGCTCGCGGTGCTCCTCTTCGAAGGTGTAGAGCAGCTTGCCATCGCGGTCGTACACGAAGGTCGAATACGGAACCTCCGCGGTCTCCAGCTGCGACGGGTCGGGCAGCGCGGCCCACACCGCGGTGGCGCCGAGCCATGCGCCGCCGAACGCGATCGCGGCGAGGACCATCCACAGGCGCGGTCGTGGGATGCGGCGCGGCCGCCGCTCTTGTCCGACGCGCCAGGCGGTCGTCGTCAGCGCGACGGCGCGATCGCGGACGCGGCGAGACCAGCGCGCCAGCTCCGCGTCGGCTCGGCGCGCCGCCGGGATCGCGCTGCGCTCGCCCCAGCTGTCGATCGCGCGCGACGCCGCGTCGTAGCGGCGCGGCACCTCGGCGCGGATAGAGATCGCGGCGCGCAGCGCGGCCGTGGCGGCGCGAGGCGCGTCTCGGCGCAGCGACGATGCCGCCGCGACCAGCGCCGTCGCGATCAGCCACAGCAGGGCGGCGATGCGCTCGGCCGTCGCGAGCAATCGCGGCAGCGCCACGTCGAGGAGGAAGGTTCGGGCGGCCCGGCGCCCGGTCGGCAGCAGAACGCCCACCGAAGAGGAGAAACGGAACGGGAGGCCCCCGCGTTCGCTTTGCCGTACTAGCGCGGCGGTACCGCGATGGACGCGGCGACGCCGGCGGGAGTCACGCCGAAGACGACGATGTCGACCGCGCTCAGCGGTCGACTGCGAGACGCGCTGCGGCGCGGCCGAGCCACACCGCGGCGGCCGCCAGCGGCGTACCGAGCAGCGCAGCTGCGATCGGCCACGCCGAGAGCCAGGGGCGTGCGGCCGCGGCGTAGTAATAGGTCAGCACCAGACCGCGGAACTGCGGATCCGCCAGCGAGCCGGCCGAGGGTGGCGGCGGCGTGAACAGCAACAGCCGAGCGCCCTCGGCGAGGACGAACGCCGCGGCGAACGCCGCTCCGATCGCCCACATGCTTCGCGTGCGGGCGCGAACGAGGTCCATCGCCAGGGCACCGGCGACGACCAGCGGCGGGAACGCCGGCGGCAGCCATCCCAGCACGCGCAGCGCGACGAAGGTCAGGAGCGCGAAAGCGGTGTACGTGAGCGCGGCCACCGTCGCTGCAAACTTCTGTTGTTGCAGCTCGATGGTGAACGCGAGCGCGAACGGCACGATCGCGCAGACCACCAGCGGGAAGAACAACGCTTCGCGCGACCAGCCCATCATGTAGTAGAAGTTCATCCCGAAGATCAGCGTCGAGACCACACCGCTGGCGAAGAACACCACCAGCGCGTCACGCAGTCGCGCCGAGAGCACGAACACGTTCGTCGCCGCGGCGACCGTCCATCCGAGGTAGATGAGGATGCCGCCGCCGTAGATCGCAAAGAGGTGCGGCGGGCTCCACATGTCCACATCCCGACCGAAGGTGCGATGCCAGAACTCGTCGAACGGAGCCGCGGCGATGACGGCGAGCGCGCCGAGGCCGACGATGGCCATGCCGCGCTCGACGCGCAGCGGGCCGACGGCGAACTCGCGAGCGCGGAGCGGTCGTCCGCGCATGGCCGTGGCGGTCGCGAACAGCGCCGCGACGCCCGAGAGCATCGTCCCGGCGTAGATCCCGAGGTGCGGTGTGGTCCAGAAGGTATCGCGACCGATCAGGCGATGCCACGAGACGTCCCAGGCCGAACCTGCCCAGCCGAGCGCCAGCCCGAGGAGCCCGATGAGCAGCGGCGCCAACTCCAGCGCGGGGGCGGTGGAGAACATGGAGCGCCGGAGCGCCAGCACGGCCATGGCCACCGATTCTAGAGTTGCAGGATGAGCGCAGTGGTCACGACGGAGCTCGAGGTCGTCGCGCGATCGCGAGCGGCGGCGATGCCGCGTCTCGCGCGCCGGGTCGCGTGGGCGCTCTGGCTCGTTGCGGCGCTGCTGGCCGTCGTGTCGATCATTCTGGTGATCGGGAGTCTCTCGCTCGGGATCGCTCAGGCGGACTACGTTCGCGGATCGGGGGCCCTGCTCGCCCTTGGCTACGCCACGATCGGAGCGCGGATCGCGGCGCGCCATCCGCGAAATGCGGTGGGCTGGCTGATCATCGCGACCGGCATCGCCTTTGGCGTCATCGGCCTGGCGCAGGACTATATCTTCGTCGCGTCGGTCGGCGGGAATTCCATCCGTCTCTCGGAAGGCATCGTCCGGGCCCTCTGGATCTTCAACTTCATCCCGTCATTGACCGGCAGCCTGTTCCTGCTTCTCTTTCCGGATGGGCGCTTCGTTTCGCGCGCGTGGTCGGCCCTGGCCGCGTTCGCTGTCGCGTCCAACGGCATCGGACTGACGCTCGCGCTGGTGACGCCGCTCCCGACGCTCGCCGACAGCTCCAACCCGATCAGGGACGCCGGCGTGGCGTTCTCCGCGTCAGGGCTCTTCGAACTTGCGAATGTGGGCAGCACCGTCGCGCTCGCGTTGTGCGCCGGCGCACTGCTGTTCCGGTTGCTCATCGCGCACGGCGACGAGCGGCAGCAGCTCAAGTGGGTCGCCGCGGCCGGTGTCTTCGCGGTCGGGGCGAATCTGCTGGCGACGATCGCACCGGGGGATCTGAACTTCCTCGGCTACCTCAACCTGCTTGGCATCCTCTCTTTCCCCGTTGCTGCCGGGATCGCCATGCAGCGGTATCGCCTCTACGACATCGACACGATCCTCAATCGGACGCTCGTCTACGTCGTGGTGACCGGGCTGTTGGCGGGCTTGACCGCGGCTCTGCTGGGATCGATCCAGCGGGTCTTCATCGCGGTCACCGGCCAGAGCTCCGAGGCCGCCATCGTTATCACCACGCTGATCCTGGTCGCGGTCTTCACGCCGCTGCGGGAGCTCGTGCAACGGGCCATCGACGTGCGCCTGAAGACGACGGCGGCCGGACTCAAAGGCCTGCGGGCCTTCACCGACGAGGTCCGGGACTTCGCGCACTTCAACGATCGCCGCCGTCTCATCCTGCGGCTGCTGGCCGAGAGCGCGGCATCGCTCGACGCTAGCGGCGGCGCGGCCGAGATCCGCGAACCGAGCGGCCACTGGTCCAGCCATCAGGTCGGACACTGGACCGGCGACGGCCAGGTCACGGCGACGATCAACGCTCCCGACGGGATCGCGGCTCGAGTGCGCCTGGGAGCGCGCCGCGACGGAGACGCGTATAACGAACGGCAGCTGGCGGCCCTGCGCGGCGCGGCGGGCGCCGTCGCCGATGTTCTCGCGCATACGCAATAACCGGTAGCGAGGAGAAATCGAATGGCGAAACCGCCCACGCAACAGGCGAAAGCCGCGGCGTCGGACAAGGTCCGGACCACCGATCGCGACTGGCTCTCGGCCAAGGAGCTGGCGACTGCGATCGGTTGGCGAGCCCATACCCTGCGCGACGCGCTGCGCGGTCGTCGGATCGCCGGCGTGCGCATGACGTCGCACGGCTATTCGATCGACAAGTCCGCAGTGGCCGAGGTCGCGGCGCTACTGGGTCCGGCGCCGGCGCGTCACCCGAAGGCGAACGGCGCTCAGGGCACTCGCGAAGCGTCGTCCTTGGCGGCCGGGAAGATCACGAGCTGACCGCGAGGCTTGTCCTTGGCCTTGCCACGCTGCGCCCGCTTGCGACCGACGCGCGCCCGTAGGCCGCCGTCGATCACGGGATCAAGAACTTGCGGATCGTGCTCCAGCGCCTGCAATAGCCGCTGATCTGCTTGTGCCACCCGCGCCGCTGCCCGCGTACGGAAATCCTGGTGCTCGACAGCTTCCATCGTCCCCACCGTCCCCTCGAGGAAGCATCCCCGTTCGCTACAACGCAGGTAGTGCCGTTTCGGTCACGGCATTGCGCGCTAATTTACGTCCAGCAGCGCCTCCGCGACTTGGCCGAAGCGCCGTCCATCGATCGTGACGTCGACAGCAATCCGGGCGCGCCGCACGTTTCCGCCGCGTGGCACGATCGTGGCGCGCACCCGCCGCGTGCCGCCTGGCGGCAGAGGGACGTCCGCGAGCACCGACGCCGAGCGCCAGCCGCGCGGCAGCACCAGCCGAAGGCGCGCCACGGCCGGCCGCCGGAAGGGGTTCCGGACCTCGATGCCGACGTCGTGCGGCTCGCCGGCGGTGGCCCTGGAGCGGTAGGGACGGATCCACGCCAGCGCCCCTTCGGCGTCGAGATCGACCTCGTCTAGCGGCAGCAGCTCGCGATGCAGCCGCGCCAGTTCCCTACCCTTCACCCGAAGCTCCTCCAGGAAGGCGTCGTCCACCCACACCGGGGGCGTGTGCCCGAAGAGCATCAGGTCGGGATGGAGGCGCGCGTACAGCGCCGACGAATCCACGTAGTCGTCGAGGCGGAACCGATTGCGGTAGACGTAGTTGGAGAGCCGCGGCGGGCCCCCCTGCTGGTCGCCGACGACCAGCACGCGCTTGCCGTCGACGGCGAAGCTGATCGCGACGGCGTGCAGCGTGTGTCCCGGCAGCTGATACGGCGTCAGCTCGTACTCCTCACACCGCACCGGCTGCTCCAGCGCCAGGGTGCGGTCGACCCGGATCGGGTCGTACCACATGCAGGGCAGGTCGTAGCGCTCGGGGTCGCCGAGCGGCTCGGCCACGATCGGCGCGGACCAGATCTCGGTTCCCTCGGTCTCGCGCAGCAGGTTGAATCCGGCGACGTGGTCGTCGTGATAGTGCGTCGGGATGGCCACGTCGATCTCGGTCACGCCGAAATCGCGTTTCAGCGCCGGAACGGTGTAGAGCCACGGCCGGCGCGAGGCGCGGTCCGAGCCGTCGGCTGCGCCGAAGGCGAAGTCGTAGCCGAAGTCGAAGAGGAGTGCCTTGCCGCTCTCGGACAGCAGCACGTGGGAGTTCGCGACAGAGGTCCGGTTCGCCAGCAGATGCGGGGTGAGGGCCTCGTACGGGCGTGCGCGGAGTTCCAGGAGGCGCGGGTTGTGCTCGCGGAGCGTGATCAGCGCCTGCAGCCGGGCGACGGTCAGGTCGATGGCCGCGATCGGATCGGCGATCGGCTCGCCGTGCGAGGGATAGACCGCGGCGGGCCCGCGGTCGCGGAGGTCCAGCAGCGACAGCACGCTCCCCGCGAGCCCCTCACCACCGTTGTAGGTCCACTGCGTCGCGGCGAGCGACCACACTTTGCCGGCCGCGTAGATGAGATCGCCGGTGAAGGCGACGCGATTGCCGTCGATCTCCGCCAGCAGAGACACCGAACCCGTCGTGTGTCCGGGCGTCGGGAGCACGAAGAAGCGATACGCGCCCGAACGCAGCTCGCGGTACTCGGGCAGCACGCCGGCGACCTCGACCGACTCCAGCAGGGAGAAACGATCTTCGCGGACGTTGTAGTTGGCCGCGATCTCGCGCGCCTGCCAGTGCGCCTCGACCTCGCCGAAGAGATCGCTCTCGACTGGCGGCACCCACACCCGCGCTCCGATGGCGTTGGCCCTGGCCAGACCCTGACCCTGGTCGCGATGGTGGTGCGTCATCACCACGTCGCCGACCTTCGCGATGCCGAGCGACGGAAGCTCCGGGAGCACGTCTCCGTCGCCGAAATCGACCAGCGTCGCGCGCGTTCCGCTTTTGACGACGTAGACGTTGCAGGTGTCGGCGAACGACCACAGGTTGGTGGAGATGCGACGAAGGCGGCTCGAGACTGGCTGTGCGGCTGGCGCACGGACAATGCTGGCTCTGGCCGCTCGACTCACTCAGGCGTCTAACGGCCGGATGCTCGTTTCTTAGACGGTCTGACGCGCAGCTATGTCAGCTCGACGACCGTGCCGTTCTTGCGACCGAGGCGCAGGTGCAGCTCGTTGCCCGCCGGCGTGCTGGTGGCGCCGGTGCGAAGGTCTCGCGCCTCGATCGCCGCGTCTGCGAGCAAGACCGGCTCGTCGAGATCGGCGTCAGTGGTGTTGACCGCGATGAGGAAACGCTTGTCGCCGCGTCGGAACAGCGCGGTCGACACGCCCGGTGTCCGCGCTCGGCTCGCGATCGGCACGCCGAGCCACTGCTGCACCGCGACCACGAGCTGCGGCGTCGGCGACACGCCGAGCACGACCACGCTGCCCTTGCCTCGTGTCTCGCGGTACCCGACGACGTGCCGCTCGCCCTTGGTCAGAGTGGCGTGCAGGTGCAGGCCCTCCTGTTGCTGCGGCCAGGGCTCGCACTCCGCGTGCAGCGCCGCGCCCGGCACGTCGGCGTACGAGGCGAAGGGCGTCGCCGGCAGCGGCAGGCGCCGTTCGCCGAGCAGGACCACGACGCGGCGGAGGTTGCCGGAGCCGAGGACGGCGTCCGGCGGCCGGAGCCCAAGCGGATTCGCCGCGCGAAGCTGCTCGTCGAAGCGAGGCAGCCGCTGCACGAAAACAAGCTGTCCGCCGGCCTCGACATACGCCGCGAGGCGCTCCGCCGCCGCCCGCGACAGCCACTCGCCACCGGCGTAGAACAGCAGCGGCTTGGCGATCGCGCCGGTCTCCACGTCGCAGCACTCGTGGTCGATGTCGGCCTGATGCAGCGCCGTCAGGACCGGGTGGTCCGGATCCAGTTTCGCGCCCTGCTCGACAACGTCGACGGTGACGGCCGTGTCGGTGATCTTCTCCAGGGACGGCACGTCGATCTCGCGGAAAAGCCGGATGATCTCGCCGAACGCCGGCGCGAGGTCCGGCCGGGCGCGGGCGACGCCGCTGATCGGCGTGCCGTACCAGTTGTCGCGTTCGACGAGCATGTACCAGTTCCATCCGGCGATGCCGGCGACGAGCGCCGACAGCGACGACAGCGTGTAGTGGTTCGCGGTGTGAACGCCGGTCCAGTAATGCCACCCGTGCCAGATGCCGGCGCCGAATTCGGGGATGTAGGGCAGCTTCGAGTAGGTGCGGGTGAAGCGAAGACGATCGAGGAAGCGTCGATGCTCTTCGGCGCCGGCGCGGAACTCCTGACTCGGATACAGGTCCGGACCGGCGAGATCGCTCGCCGTCTCCAGTGCGCGCCAGTCCTGCGCGCCGAAGCCGGAGTAGGCGTTGGCGTAGATCGGGACGTCGACGCCGAGCTGCCGCAGCGTCCTCACCGTCCACGACACGATGTCGGTGGCGTAGTGCTGCCGGAAACGAATGCCGTCGAGATAGCGCACGCGTTCGCCGCGATCGACGGAGACGGGCTCGAGCACCGCGCCGCGCGCGTCGGCGAAATCGCGATGTGAGGTACCCCAGGCGCCATTGAGCGCTTCGATCGAGCGGTAACGCTCGCGAAGAAAATCCTGGAACGGCCCGGGCTTGTCGAAGAGACCGAGCTCTCTGGCGTAGGCCTCGGTCCAGGCGTCGGGCTCGTTGTCGGCTTGGACCATGACGATCGGTCCGCCGTTCGTCGCCAGGAACGGTCGCGCCGCTCGCAGGACCGCCTCGAGCCAGCCGCGCGCGGCTTCTCGGAACTCGCTCGACGTGCGGTGATATTTCACCACGCGCTCGGGCACGCCGGAGTTGCGCCACTCGCTGTAGATGTACGGACCCGGTCGCAGGATGATCGCGAGCCGCATGTCCTTCACCAGCTGCAGAAACCCGACGAGGTCGCGCGAGGGATCACTGTCCCCCTTCAGGTCGAAGCGACCGGCTGCGAGCTCGTGATGGTCCCAGCACGCGTATGACGCGATAATCTCGAGGCCGAGATCCTTCGCGCGCGCCAGTGCGTCGCGCCAGTAGAGCTTCGGCGTACGCCAGTAATGGATCTCGCCGGAGAGCAGCGCGTACGAGCGCTCCCCCACCCAGATGCGGCGATCACGGATCTGAACGTCGGCTATGGCCGGACGAGCCTACCAGCGAGATCGACGACGACATCGGGCGCGTTCCAAACTCTCGCGCCGAGACGCCGCTCGCGCTCCGGAACATCCCACCACTCGACGCGGCAGTTCATCTGCTCGCCCGGCAACAGCGAGAGATAGTTCGGTTCGACAAAGAGGAAGCCCGCCGCCCGCGCCGGACGTGCGTCGTACAGCTCGATGCCGATGGCCGCGGTTCTGCCGCGATTGCTGACGAGCGCGTCCTCGCCGCTGACACGCACCGCGATCGAGGTCAGCGGTAGCCGCAGCAGCGGCGCCAGGTCGGTGGTTGGGCTGAAGATGTAGCGCGACGGCGCGAGCAGCAGATCGCCAACGTGCAGCTCGAGGTCGAGAAAGAAGACCTCGTCGATCGCCAACGGATGCTCGATCTCCAGCAACCGCGTCGCGGCCGGCGCGGGGATGTCGATCGTGTCGCCGCCGCGGGCGTGGACCGTGCCGAGGGCATCGGTGAGACGCCACTCCAGTCGCGCCGCCGTGAGATCGGTCCCAGCGTTGCTGGCCCACGCCACCGCGGTGAAACGGTCGCGACCGCCCCACGCTAGCGTCGGAAAGGACGCCGACAGCAGCATCGGCGCGTACGCATGCTGCACCGCGTGGTAGGCCGGCTTCGGTCTTCCGAAATAGTCCACCGCCGAGGTGCACCAGCCGTTGGGATAGGGCTCGTCGAATTGCCATGGGATCGAGCCGGAGTTGCGCCACTGGCGCCGCCGGTTCGACTCGACCGCATATGCGAGCCCTTGCGCCTGCAAGTACTGGCTGCAACGACGAAGGGTCTCGAGATCGTCGATCGGCCCGAACAGTGTCCGGAGCAGCGGTTCGTTGATCCACCAGTCGCCGCGATGCGCCCACATCGGGTTCTGCCGCGTCACCGGCCAACGCTGCTCCCGCGGCAGGGTCGCCTCGATCGCCTCGCGGTTGGTCATTCCTTCGGCGCCGAACTCGGAGTGGAACAGCGAGGTGCCGGCGTCGTACAGCGCGCTCTGCCCCTCGAGGCCCTGGTGCTCCCAGGGCCCGTGGACGTCGTGCAGCGCGTCTGGATGTGCCGTGATATTCGCCGCCGAATTCGCGAACGTCGGCCCCGAGGGCGACGAGGGGAACCAGGCCCGATCCGGATCGAGCGACCGGACGACGTCGCGTAACGCCGCCAGCACGGGCGAGCGATCTTCGGTCAGCGGCGAATCGTTGTCCGCGAGCTCGTTCCCACCACACCACGCCACGAGCGAGGGGTGGTTCCGCTTGCGCGGCACGATCACCTCGGCTTCGCGGCGCAGCATCTCGACGAACGCGGGGTCGCGCGAGGGCTGGCTCGAGAGACCGGAGGAGGACTGGACGAATTCCTGCCAGACCATGATGCCGGCGCGGTCGCAGGCCTCGTAGAACGCCTCGCGCTCGATGAGGCCGCCGCCCCAGACGCGAAACAGGTTCACGTGCGCGCGGCGCGCCAGCTCGATCAGTCGCGCCAGCTGCTGCGGTCGTTCGGGGCCGTAGAGCGCGTCCAGCGGCACCCAGTTCCAGCCGTTCACGTACACGCGCCGTCGATTCACCACGAACACATATGGACGGGCCGAACGGTCAGGCGTGTCATTCGCGGCGAGCTCCACCTGGCGAATCCCGAACGTGACGCGACGCTCGTCGGAACCCCCGGCTCGAACGACGCACTGGTAGAGCGGTTGCGCGCCGTGGCCATTCGGCCACCACAGCTCGGGTCGATCGATACGCACTCGCGCATCGGCGCCGGCGCCGGAGGTCACGACGACGCCCTCTCGTTGGATCTCGAGCGCGACGCCGATGTCGGGTCCGTCGAGGGTCGTGCGCACCTCGATGTCCGCGCAGGAGTGGTCCTCCGTGACGATCGGTCGGACCCACACGTCGGCGACGCGCGTCGGTCCGGTGAATTCGAGCCGCGCATCGTCCCACAACCCCTGATGCACGAGGCGCGGGCAGAAATCCCAGCCGTAATTCATGCGAGCCTTGTGCGTGCGGACCCGCTCCGTCCGACCGACCTGTGGCTCCTCTTCCGGCGCCGGCGCGATCGCGACGACAAGCACGTTCTCGCGATCGAGGCGCAGGCGGTCCGTCACGTCGAAGATCGCCGGCGTGAACATGCCGCGGTGCGTGCCGATCACTTCGCCGTTGAGAAAGACCTCGGCCTCGTAGTCGATGCCCTCGAACACCAGCGTCGCGCGGCGTCTCGCCAGTGATGCGTCGACGCGAAAGGTGCGCCGATAGACCCAGGTGCGTTGGGGCACCCACTCGACCTGCAGCGAATTGCGGTCGTAGTACGGATCGGCGACGGCGCCCGCGCGCGCGAGATCATCGATGACGCTGCCCGGCACTCGCGCCGCATGCCAGATGATGTTCGCGCTCGGCTCGTCGTCCGTCAGCTTTTTCCAGCGCCATTCGTCCCCGACGAAACCCGCGATGCGCCAGTCCTCGCCGGCGAGCGGCAGCACCGCGCGCCAGTTCATGCGATGGCGGGCTCGGCGCGTCGGAGCGCGACCCGCCACACCGTCGCCAGCGATGCCGCCAGCAGGACCGCGCTGAAGAGGAATGCCGCGCCCGGCAGCAGGTACGCGCGCAAATCCGCTACGGCCAGCGCGAATGTCTGCGTGAAGAGCAGCGGGGCGATGACGGCGGCAACGGCATGCAGGCTGCCGAATGTGCCCTGCAGCCGGCCCTGCTCCGTCGCGGCTACGTGGCGTGTCGCCAATCCCATGAGCGACGGCGAGACCAGCCCGAAGAAGGACCACACCGGGATCCCGACCAGGAACAGCGATGTGTTCGGCGCGAGAGCGAAGATCAGCTGCGCCGAGATGCCGACCACGAGACCGACGACCAGCGCGCCGCGCTCACCGAGGCGTGCGACCGCGCGCCCGACCACCAGGCCCTGAACGACCATCGACGACACGCCGACCAGGGCGAGCGCGAGACCGACCGCGCGTTCATCCCAGGCGAAGCGGTACTGGGTGTAGAGGACGAAGGTCGCCGGCAGAGAGTCGTGGGCGACGTACGCGAAGAAGGCCGCGAGCGCGAGCGTCGACAGGCCCGGATGCGCACGCACGAAGTGGAGTGCACCGATCGGATTCGCCGTCTGGAACTGGAACGCGGCCCGCCGCTCGCGCGGCAGCGACTCCGGAAGGATGAAGAAGCCGTAGGCGAAGTTCGCGAGGCTCAGCGCCGCGGCGGCCCAGAACGGCGCCCGCAGATCGATCGCTCCCAGTGCGCCACCGACAGCGGGCCCGACGATGAAGCCGACGCCGAATGCGACACCGAGCATGGCGAATCGTCCGGCGCGCTTCTCCGGCGGCGTCACGTCCGCGATGTAGGCGCCGGCCGCGGAGAAGCTCGATGAGGTGATGCCGGAGGCGAGTCGACCGATGAACAGCCACGCCAGGTTCGGCGCGAGCGCCATGACGATGTAATCGAGCCCCAGACCGAGATTCGACAGCAGGATCACCGGTCGACGGCCGAAGCGGTCCGAGAGCGCACCGAGCACCGGCTGGAAGAAGAACTGCATCACCGCCCAGGCCGCGGCGAACACGCCGAAGGCGGAGGCTCCGGCCGCGGCGTCGCCGCCCTCGAGTCGAACGATCAGCCCGGGGAAGACAGGCACGACGAGTCCGAACGCGAGCATGTCCAGGAGGACCGTGATGAAGACGAACGCGAAGGCCGCGCGGCTCATGCCGAGGTCAGGTGCGCAAGTAGAACGGCTTGAACCACGGATTGAAGTACACACCAAACTGCGCGCGCGCGTCGCGAAGCTTCGCGGTCGCGTCGAGGATCAGCATCGGACGCGAATGTCCGATCGCCAGAGCTGTCGGATCGAGCTCGATGAGCCGATCCAGCGAACGCCGCCAGTCCTTTGCATCGGAGCCGATGCGCTCGTGGAATCCGCCCCACACCGTATCGCCGGTGATGAGCACGCGCATGTCATCGAGGTCCAGCTGGAACGACGACGAACCGGGCGTGTGCCCGGGCGTGTGCACCACACGCAGCTCCATGTCGCCGGCCGGCACGCGAAGGCCGTCGCGCAGCTCGCGGTCGACGCGCAGTTTCGGAAAAGCGCGGTCATAGAGGAACGCGGAGGTGCGCTCCGGATCGGCCGACTCCACGGCCTCGCGGTCGCCGGCGTGCAGCCAGAGCTCGGCGGCGCTCTCCTCGCGGAGACGCGCCATTCCCGAGAGATGGTCGAAGTGCCCGTGCGTGACGAGCACGCGGCGGATGTCGTGCGGGGTCACGCCGACGGACAGCAGGTTGCGCCGCAGCGCGTCGTACCCGTCGAGCGAGCCGCAATCGATGAGCACCGGCTCGCGGCCGGCGATGAGGTACGCATTCGCATCGAAGGGATGGCTGAGGCGATCGCCGGACACCGCGTACAGCGGACCCGCGAGCCGGACCGCTCGTTTGCGCGGCACGCGCACGACCTTGGCGATCCGGGAGATGAGCCGTGAGTGAGTGATCGTGTTGTCTACAGCACCATGGTCCCGCGCGGTGAGAAGCGATGGAAGATTTTCGTTGCGGGCACGTCTTTGTAACGGGACGCTTCCGCCGAGAGGTGCGCCGGACGGGCATCGGCACGTTCGTTCGCTCTCCGCTCTAACCTGCCGGGCCGGCGTTGGAGAATGCCTCAGATGAAGCAGGCCTTCCTCGGGATCGATTGCGGGACGCAATCGACGAAGGCCGTGCTGCGCGATCCGCGCAGCGGCGCGGTCCTGGCCGCGGGCCGCGCTCCCCACCGGATCATCGAAGGCGAGGACGGCACGCGCGAGCAGGATCCGGCCTGGTGGATCGAGGCGTTGCGGATCGCGGTGCGTGACGCCACGCGCGACGGATCCATCGAGGTGGTGGGCGTTGGCGTCTCGGGACAGCAGCACGGGCTCGTCTGCCTCGACTCGAGTGGTCGGCCGGTGCGAGCGGCGAAGCTGTGGAACGACACCACCACCGCCCGGGAGTGTGACGAGCTGACGAGGAAGCTCGGCGGAACGGCTCGCGCGCTGGCGCTGACCGGAAACGTCTTCCTCCCCGGATACACCGCTCCCAAGATCGCGTGGCTGCGAGCGCACGAGCCCGCGGCTTACGCCCGGACCGCCCGGATGTGCCTGCCACACGATTTCCTGAACCTGTGGCTCACCGGAGAGTTCGCCACCGAGCCCGGCGATGCTTCCGGCACGGCGTACTTCGACGTGCGCACGCGTCGGTACCGGGACGAAGTGCTGGCCGCGATCGATGACCGCCGCGACTGGGTGGCCACGCTCCCGCGCCTGGTGCCGTCGCTCGACGTGATCGGCACGCTGCGGCCGGAGGCGGCGGATGCGCTCGGCCTCGCGGCGGGAATTGCAGTCAGCGCCGGCGGCGGCGACAACATGTGCGCCGCGATCGGCTGCGACGTCGTGGTCGAAGGGCCCGTCGCGGTAAGTCTCGGGACCTCCGGGACGGCGTTCGCGTATCGCGCCGAGCCGGCGGTGGATCCGCTCGGCGAAGCGGCCGCGTTCTGCGATTCGACCGGCGGCTGGCTGCCGCTGGCGTGCACGTTGAACTGCACCAGCGCGACCGAGTGGGCGCGCGATCTCTTCGGGTTGTCGCACGGCGAGGTCGACGCGGCCATCGCCGATGGCGGCGGCGCGGACGAGCCGGCGTTCCTGCCGTATCTCTCGGGCGAGCGGACGCCGAACCTGCCGCGCGGCGCGGGCGTGTTCGTGGGACTGCGGGCGAATCACGGCCGCGCGTCGATCGTGCGCGCGGTCGTCGAGGGCGTCACCTTCGGTCTGGCGTATGCGCTCGAAGCGCTGCGGCGGACCGGCGTCACGCCGACGGAGGTGACCCTCGTCGGCGGCGGTGCGTCGTCGGACGCGTGGGCTCAGCTGTGCGCCGACCTGTTCGACCTGCCGGTGGTGCGGCCGGCGATCGATGAGGCAGCGGCGTCCGGCGCCGCGCGTCAGGCGCAGTGGGTCGTCGAGGGCGCTCGGCCTTCGCTCGCGCCCGCCGCGTCGCGGCGCTTCGAGCCACGGCCGCGTCCGGAGCTGCACGCCGCCGCCGGGCGGATGGCCGCGCTTCGCGAGCTGGCCGAGGCGAACCGGCTGTGATGCGGTTGGGGGCGCCGATCCCGCTGGGACCGAATCGCATGCGCCTCTTCTATCAGGGCGGCGCGCTCATCGACGAGCTGCGCGGCGCGAAGGATCCGGCCGACGGCGACTACCCCGAGGACTGGATCGGCTCGGTCACCGCGTTCGGCGGCGATCGCCCGCCCACGGAAGGCCTCTCGCGGGTGCGCGTCGACGGCTGGGAAGGCTTCCTCCGCGATCTGGTCCGCGAGCGTGCCGACGAGCTCGTCGGGCGCGACCTCGCCCATCGCTACGGCGCGACGACGGGTCTGCTGGTGAAGCTGCTCGATACCTCGGTGCGCCTGCCGGTGCACTGCCATCCGACGCGCGACTTCGCGCGCCGAAAGCTTGGCTCCGTCTTCGGCAAGACCGAAGCCTGGATCGTAGTCGCGACGCGGCGCGGCGGCGCGGAAGAGCCGTACGCCCGCGTCGGTTTCCAAGAGGCGATCCCGCGCGAGCGATTGCTGGAGTGGACGGCGCGGCAGGACGTCGGGGCGATCGTGGCCGCGACGCACAAGTTCGCGGTCCGTGCCGGCGACGTGGTGCTGATCGCGGCCGGGCTGCCGCATGCGATCGGACCCGGCGTGTTCATGGTCGAGGTGCAGGAGCCGACGAACTATTCGATCCTTCTCGAGCACGCCGGCTTTCCGATCGCGTCCGACGCGGCGCACCTCGGCCTCGGGTGGGAGGCGGCGATCGATGCCGTCGATCGACACGGCTACGCGCGTGAGGAGCTCGTCTCCCGCTTCGTCCGCCGCGTCGACCTGCAGCGCGAAGGCGAATCGCCGCTCGTCGGCGACGAGTTCGCCGAATTCTTTCGCGCCACCCGCGTGCACCTCGGAGCGAACGGTTCGCGCGATATTCCTGCCGGATACTGGGTCGGGGTGGTGCTCGAGGGCTCGGGCGAGATCGAGTACGGCGCCGGGCGCGCCGCGATCAGGCGCGGCGACACGTTCTGCGTGCCCTTTGCCCTCGGATCGCATCGCCTCCGCGGCGGGCGCGACGGGATCGCCGTCGTGCGGTGCCTGCCACCGGCGCGTTAGTCCCGCCGGGAACGACTAAAGATTCCGGCACGTCTAGGACTCTTTAGGGCAGCCACGCGAAACAAGGAGGCACTCGATGCCACGCGCCCTCATCCTCCGCGTCATCTTCGCCGCGCCGCTTCTTCTCGCCGCCTGCGGCACCACCGGCGCGCCCGGCGGCCAGCCTTCGGCGGTCGCCGCGACCCCGACCGCGCGACCCACCGGCACGGCGTCGCCCGCGGCGACTTCCTCGCCGGCGCCGAGCGCGGCCGCCTGCGACACCACGGTCTCCGGGAAGGGCACCGTCGGCCAGGCGCAGATCGTCGCCGTCCGTGTCGCATCGCATGGCGATTTCGATCGCATCGTCTTCGAGTTCGATGGACGCGGCGGCCCCGCCGGCGTCCCCGATTACGAGATCAAGTCCGCCCCGCGTCCGATTTACAAGGATCCCAGCGGTCTGCCGCTGACGGTCTCCGGCGAGCCCGTCATCGGCATCACGCTTCGCGGCGGCACGCGCATGGGCTTCGACGGTGGCGCCGTGTACAAAGGCACGACCGACTTCAAGACCGCTTATCCGACGCTGACCGAGCTCATCGAGGGCGGCGACTTCGAAGCCATCGCCACCTGGTATGCCGGACTCTCGGGCAGCTCCTGCGTCAGCGCTGCGGTCCTCGCGAACCCCGCACGCCTGGTCATCGACGTCGCGCGCCGCTAACGCGCGAGGATGAAGCGGACCGTGGCCAGCATCCACGGTCCCACTGAGACACGGAGCTCACCACTTTCTCCCCGGGTGAGCTCCGCGATCTCGTTCTCGAGATGGTCCACGCGCCACGCCTGCGCGACGCGAAGGCCGGGGAACGTGATCCGCGCCGTCTGCTCGCGACCCGCGAGCTCTTGCACGCGCGCGATCCAGCCCTCGCCGTGGCGTGCCGAGAGCAGCGTCGACAGCGCGACGGAATCGGGTTCGACCTTCGCCAGCGTGATCGTCGATCGCGCGTCGTACGGTGCCTCGGGTTCGCGGAAATCCTGAAAGCTGATGCGGTGACCGTAGAGCGGTCGTCGCGCCTCCCATCCGATGCGATGGGCGCGTGGCGCGTCGATCGCGGCGTCGCTGACCAGGCGATAGCGCACCACGATCTCGCCCGACTGCGCGGCGCGATAGTTCGTGTGCCAGTAGTTGTTCAGCACGTACGAGAAGAGGCGCCCGCCGCGGAGCCGCGCGTCCGCGGCCCACGTGCCGCGCACGATGTCGCCGACGCAGAACAGCGGGACGTCGGGGGAGGCGAGGACGACGCCGACGCCCGGCGTCTCCAGACGCACCACGGTCTGCAGCGGCAACCACTCCACGCACGCCCCCGGTAGCCGGTCGCGATCCCAATCGATCCATCCCAGTTGCGAATCGGATCGCACCACGGCGTCGGACAGCGCGAAGGGGAACGCGACGTACGCCGCCTCCTTCTCCAAGGTCGCGCGCTTCTCGAACCGGCAGGTCAGCTCGACCCACTCGCCCTGTCGCGGCAACGACCACTCGATGACGGCCGGGCCGAACGGCACCTCGCCCTCGAGGTGTGCGCGGTCGCCGATGGCGCTGCGCTCGAGGTGCGCCGCCGAAAGCCGGAAGTCGTCGTTGAGCGCGAGCTCCGGCAGTGGCAGCGCTGGGTCGCTGCGCACGATGCGCGTGCCCTCGCCGCCGGTCACGTACAGCACCTGCCCAAGGCCGTACCGATCCTCGGCCACGAGTTCGCGATCGAGTCGCTTGTCCCACCAGCTCACGGCGCAGCCGCGCGCGGGATCGATGGCGACGCGGT
This sequence comes from Chloroflexota bacterium, assembly GCA_005881435.1. Lineage (GTDB taxonomy): Bacteria > Chloroflexota > Limnocylindria > P2-11E > CF-107 > CF-107. Next base: position 35,073 of record VBHP01000090.1, read on the forward strand.
GGCGTTCGTTCTCGAGGGTGATCGAGCGGCGCGCCGGCTCGGTGCTCTGTCGCGGCGTCGCGCCCGCGCGAAGAGCGAAGCGACGGAACGACAGCCCGGGGAGGTCGTCGAC
>VBHP01000015.1 GCA_005881435.1 Chloroflexota bacterium
AATGGCTCCGGCCGGGGAGCGGGTGGCCAGCTCGATACGTCCAACCCAGCTCGTTCGCGCTTCCCACAGCGGGCTGTTGGGAATTGCGGCGGGCGGCGCCGGCCGCATGGGATTACTCGCGCGATGGCGGCCCAGACGATCGAATCGTTGTACTCGTGAAGTCTATTCAGTAGGAGCGCGGGCCCGCGTTACTTATCGGCCGATCATTCCCTTTTTTCGAGTGCGTTGTTTCACGTCGGGAGCCGCTACCATCAGGGTCGGTCGTGCTAGGCGGGGAGCTAGCGGTGCCCTGTACCCGCAATCCGCTACAGCGGGGCCGAAGTCCCTCCCGCGGTCCGGCATGTCGGCTCCTGTCACTCGGCGGAAGCGTTGACGGTCGGGTCCTGTGCGACGGCGCCACGTGAACCCCGTCAGATCCGGAAGGAAGCAGCGGTAAGCGACCGGCACCGGGCGCCGCAGGGCGACCTGACCCGAGCGGAAGTCGAACGGCGTGGCCGGCGTTCCGTGATCAACGGAGGGTGCACGACCCTTCTCGGGAGGGAGACGGATGCCTGAGCGACGCGCCCTCTATCTGCGCTACCGCTCGCAGACCTTCGCTGAGCTGGTCGGGCAAGAGCCGGTCGCCCGAACGCTGCGAAACGCGATCGCTCACGGTCAGGTCTCCCACGCCTACCTCCTGACCGGTCCGCGCGGGACGGGCAAGACCTCGACGGCGCGGCTCATCGCCAAGGCCGTGAACTGCCTGCGTCCGAAGGACGGCGAGCCCTGCGACGAGTGCGAGCACTGCGTCGCCATCCGCGACGGACGCTTTCTCGACCTGATCGAGATCGATGCCGCAAGCAACCGCTCCATCGACGACGTCCGTGACCTTCGCGAGAAGGTCCGCTTCGCTCCGACGAGCGGCACATACAAGGTCTACGTCGTCGACGAGGTCCATCAGCTCTCGGGCGACGCGTTCAATGCTCTGCTGAAGACCTTGGAGGAGCCTCCCGCGCACGTCATCTTCGTGCTCGCGACGACCGAGGCACACAAGGTCCCGCCGACGATCGTGTCTCGCACGCAACGCTTCGACCTGCGGCGCATACCGCACCGCCTCGTCGTCGAGACGCTGCGCGCGATCTGCGCCCGCGAAAGCTTCCGTTGCGAGGACGCCGCGCTCGAAGCGATTGCGCGGCACGCCTCAGGTTCTCTGCGCGACGCCGAAAGCATCCTCGATCAGGTCGCAACGTTCGGTGACGGTGCGGTGACGCAGAAGGAGGTGGCCGATCTGCTCGGCCTCGCCGACGCGGACGAGGTCGCCGCGCTGTTCGACGCTCTCGCCGCCTCCGATGCGGCACGCGGCGTCGCGCTCGTCGAGCACCTCGTCGATGACGGACGGGACCTCCGCGAGTTCACGCGGCGTTCCCTGGATCACTCCCGGGCGCTGGTGGTCGCGCAGACGACGCGGTCGATCCCGCCGGAAGCGAGCGAAAGTGCCGCCGCCGCGCTCGAGCGGCAGGCGAAGGCCTTCACGCTGGCGCGACTCGCGCGCGTGGTCCGCCGTCTGACCGAGGTGGACGTCGAGCTGAAGTACGGCGAGGTGAGCTCGCTCTCGCTCGAGCTCGCGATCGCGGAGCTCTGCGTCGACGCCGCGCCACAGCCGACCCGATCGGAGCCTCCGGCGGCTCGTGAATCGGCACGTCCGACGCCTCCGTCGGCGCGCCCGTCGCCGGCACCGCAACGCCGCGCGCCAGAAACGCCTCGTTCGAGCAGCGTCGTCGATCTCGCCGAACGCCGCGCCGCACCGCGTGTCGAGGTCGGCGCGGAGCCGCCGGCGTACGCGCTGGAGACCGTCGTGTCGGTCTGGAGCACCGTGGTCGATCGGTTCCGCGCCAAGAGCATGGGGCTCGCGACGCATCTGGCGCTAGCGGAGCCGGTCGGCGTGTCCGGCCAGGTGCTCACGCTGTCGTTCGCGAACGATTTCGCCCGCGCCAAAGTGAGCAGCGACACCGTGCGTCCGGAGCTGGAGCGACAGCTCGCGGATCTCGTCGGCTCCGGCGTGCGGGTGCGCTGCGTGCTCGCGCGTGCGGAGACGTCGTCGGACGATCCGATGCTTCGCGCGGCGCGCGAGATCTTCCGGAAGCCCGATCGAATCCTGGAGGTAGAGTGACGCGCGATGCGTAACTTCGGCGATCTGCAGCGCATGGCGAAAGAGATGCAGACGAAGATGCAGCAGGTCCAGGAGGAGCTCGCTCGCACGATGGTCACCGGGACGGCCGGCGGCGGGGCGGTGACGATCGAGATGACCGGCGCGCAAGAGGTGAAGGCCGTGCGCATCGATCCCGCGGTCATCAGCGCCGACGACGTCGAGATGCTTCAAGACCTGGTGCTCGCCGCGGTCGCCGACGCCACTCGGAAGAGCAAGCAGCTTGCGGCCGATCGTCTCGGCGGCCTCACCGGCGGTCTGAATATTCCCGGGCTGACATAACGTGGCGTCCGCGCTGGCCCGTCCGCTCGCCCGTCTCATCGACGAGCTTGGAAAGCTTCCCGGCATCGGCCCGAAGACGGCGCAACGGTTGGCCTATTTCATCTTGCGTTCCCCGGCGGACGACGCGACCGCACTCGCCTCGGCCATTCGCGCGGTCAAAGAGGAGCTTCGGTACTGCTCGATCTGCTTCAACATCGCCGAGGACGATCCGTGCGAGGTGTGCCGCGCCGACGACCGTGATTCGACGCTGGTCTGTGTCGTCGAGGAGCCGCTGGACGTGCTTGCGGTCGAGCGGACCGGCGGCTACCGCGGGCGATACCACGTGCTGCATGGCGCCATCTCGCCAGTGAACGGCGTCCGCCCGGACGATCTCAAGATCGCGCCGCTCGCGGCGCGGGTGCGAAAGGGCGGGATCCGCGAGGTGATCCTCGCGACGAATCCGAATCTCGAAGGGGAGGCCACTGCCATGTACATCGCGCAGCTGCTCAACGGGAGCGGTGCGCAGGTCACCAGGCTGGCACGCGGCCTTCCCGTCGGCGGCGACCTCGAATACACTGATGAGGTCACGCTGAGCCGCGCGCTGGAAGGCCGTCGAGCCGTCTCCTAAAGACGCGGTTGGACCTCCAAAATCTCGCTTCTGAGCACGGAAGGGTTGCCGCAAGGCGCCTCTTTCCAGTAAAGTAGGCGGTCGCGGTGCCCAGGCTTCGCGTTTTTGCGATGGAGGTCGGGGCGGAGAACTTTAACAACTGAAAAGTGGTAGGAACCTTGTAACGCGAGCCCGTCAAAAACTACAGATCGAACTCGAAGACGAGCCACTCGGACCGCAAGGAATGAGTGGTCTTCTTTTTGTCGGAGAGTTTGATCCTGGCTCAGGACAAACGCTGGCGGCGTGCATAAAGCATGCAAGTCGAACGAGCCAAAGCTCGCAAGGGCTGAGGCTAGTGGCGAACGGCTGAGTAACGCGTAGGTGACCTGCCCCGAAGTGGGGGATAACTCCTCGAAAGAGGAGCTAATACCGCGTGTGATCTGCGTGCGTAACGCCGATCAAAGTCGCAAGACGCTTTGGGAGGGGCCTGCGTCCGATTAGCTCGTTGGTGAGGTAATGGCTCACCAAGGCGAAGATCGGTAGCTGGTCTGAGAGGATGACCAGCCAGACTGGGACTGAGACACGGCCCAGACTCCTACGGGAGGCAGCAGCTAGGAATTTTGCGCAATGGGGGAAACCCTGACGCAGCCACGCCGCGTGAGGGATGAAGGCCTTCGGGTCGTAAACCTCTTTTCTCAGGGAAGACACCCGACGGTACCTGAGGAATAAGGGACGGCTAACTACGTGCCAGCAGCCGCGGTAATACGTAGGTCCCGAGCGTTGTCCGGATTCACTGGGCGTAAAGCGCGCGCAGGCGGCCTCGCAAGTCGGATGTGAAAGCCTCGGGCTCAACTCGGGGAGGCCATCCGAAACTGCGGGGCTTGAAGGTGGAAGAGGAGAGTGGAATTCCCGGTGTAGCGGTAAAATGCGTAGATACCGGGAGGAACACCAGTGGCGAAAGCGGCTCTCTGGTCCGCCCTTGACGCTCAGGCGCGAAAGCTAGGGGAGCGACCGGGATAAGACATCTTGTCCCCACCGGCGGTGACGCCGGTGCTCCAAACCAGCCGTATCGGTGAAAGTCCCATCCGATGACTAACTCGAATGGGATGACGCCGAGGGAAGTCCAAGCGATTGGATCCCGTAGAGACTGAACGCTGGTCCCCGACTTCGGTCGGGTGAAGTCACAGTCCGACCTCGTCAGCAATGGCGAGAGGCCGAGAGAAATGTTCGGCCCGCCGAGCGAGTAGCTCGGTCAGTAGCGGCGATCGGAAGATCGTGGCGAAGCAACAGCGTGTAGATACCCCGTTAGTCCTAGCCGTAAACAATGGGCACTAGGTGTTGTCGGTATCGACCCCGGCAGTGCCGAAGCTAACGCATTAAGTGCCCCGCCTGGGGAGTACGACCGCAAGGTTAAAACTCAAAGGAATTGACGGGGGCCCGCACAAGCAGCGGAGCGTGCGGTTCAATTCGATGCGACGCGAAGAACCTCACCAGGGCTTGACATGCATGTGGTACCGATCCGAAAGGTGAGGGACCCGCAAGGGAGCATGCACAGGTGTTGCACGGCTGTCGTCAGCTCGTGTCGTGAGATGTTGGGTTAAGTCCCGCAACGAGCGCAACCCTCGGGGTCTGTTGTATCCCTCAGACCCGACTGCCGAGAGAAACTCGGAGGAAGGTGGGGATGACGTCAAGTCCGCGTGGCCTTTATGCCCTGGGCTACACGCACGCTACAATGGCCGGTCACAACGGGTCACGACACCGCGAGGTGAAGTTAATCCCTGAAAACCGGCCTCAGTTCAGATCGGAGGCTGCAACTCGCCTCCGTGAAGACGGAGTTGCTAGTAACCGCCGGTCAGCACACGGCGGTGAATATGTTCCCGGGCCTTGTACACACCGCCCGTCACGTCATGAAAGTCAGCAACACCCGAAGCCGGCGTGCTAACCGCAAGGAGGCAACCGTCGAAGGTGGGGCTGGCGATTAGGACGAAGTCGTAACAAGGTAGCCGTACCGGAAGGTGCGGCTGGATCACCTCCTTTCTAGGGAGAATCGCTCACCGCTTTGGCGGTGCAGCATCATCCCAGGTCGATCGCTCTTCGGAGCGGTTCCGTTCTTCGAACGGAAGTGATCTGCAAATACGAGGTGGCGCGCATCTCACTGCGCGTCTTCCTCGATGGGTCGCGTTAGGGAGCTCGAAAGAGCTTCTGTTCCTACCACTTTTCTGGGGTTAAGGTCTCCGCCTCCGATCCTGCGATCGGAGCAACGAGCCAGGGGCGCGCGGGCGCTTAGCTCAGGTGGTTAGAGCACTGCCCTGATAAGGCAGAGGTCTCTGGTTCGAGTCCAGAAGCGCCCACATTCGAGCGGCCACTCGCTACGCTCAGGGTCACCCTGGGGATGTAGCTCAGCTGGTAGAGCACCTCCTTTGCAAGGAGGGGGTCAGGAGTTCGAGTCTCCTCATCTCCACCCGTCTCACCGCTGACGTCGGACCGCTGTACGCAATACAATGCTCTTTCGCGCGCGCGCGCCTCTGCGATGCGCGGGCTCCACATCCATTCAGGAGCGCCGACGACCGTAATCCGTGTCGCCGTCGGTCCTGAGGGATGTGGCCTTCGGGCCCATGGTGAACCTTACAAAGTGAAGAGCGTCGTGAAAAAGAGTTTCGCCGAGTAAATAGCGAAACGATCAATGTGAAAGAACCGAGCGCTCAGCGCTGTGCTGAGTGCTGGGGTAGGTCAAGCTACAAAGGGCGCGCGGTGGATGCCTTGGCGCCAAAGGCCGAAGAAGGACGCGGTTACCTGCGAAAAGCTCCGGGGAGTTGGCAGCGAACGGTGATCCGGAGATCTCCGAATGGGGAAACCCGGCCAGATTTATTTCTGGTCACTCGCACGCGAATCCATAGTGTGCGAGGGGGCACCGAGGGAACTGAAACATCTCAGTACCTCGAGGAAGAGAAAGTTATTCCCTTAGTAGTGGCGAGCGAAACGGGAAGAGCCCAAACACGACCTGTGCATAAGGCGTCAGCCGTTGCAGGTCGTGGGTTGTGGGGGCCGACACGCGGACCTGACGGTCCGCGAGGGAGTTGAGAAAGTCGCACGCTAGGAGAAGGTGCCTGGAAAGGCCCGCCAAAGAGAGTGAGAGCCTCGTAACCGAAAGCATGCGATCTCCCGTCGGATTCCCCGAGTACCACTCGGAAGGTCTCCAGAGTGGGAAGCTGGGCAGACCACTGTCCAAGGCTAAATACTTTTGGCGACCGATAGTGAACGAGTACCGTGAGGGAAAGGTGAAAAGCACCCCGGGAGGGGAGTGAAAGAGAAACTGAAACCGTGTGCCTACAAGCAGTCGAAGGGTGTTGCCGCGCAAGCGGCAGCCTAACGGCGTGCCTATTGAAGAATGATCCGGCGAGTTAGCTGGGTGCGGCGAGGTTAAGGACGAACGTCCGGAGCCGAAGCGAAAGCGAGTCCGAATAGGGCGCGGATCCGCAAGGATCCACAGTCGCATTCACTAGACCCGAAACCAAGTGAGCTACCCATGGCCAGGACGAAGCGGCGGTAAAACGCCGTGGAGGACCGAACTCACCAACGTTGAAAAGTTGGGGGATGAGCTGTGGGTAGTGGTGAAATGCCTAACGAACTTGGAGATAGCTGGTTCTCCCCGAAATAGCTTTAGGGCTAGCCCCGCGCGTTCACTCACAGAGGTAGAGCACTGGATGGGCTAGGGGGCTTATCGCTTACCAAACCCAACCAAACTCCGAATGCTGTGAGTCCAAAGCGCGGGAGTCAGTCATAGGGGGCTAAGCTCCTGTGACAAGAGGGAAACAGCCCAGACCATCAGCTAAGGTCCCTAAGTAATGGCTAAGTGGCAAAGGATGTTGGGTCGCTCAGACAACCAGGATGTTGGCTTAGAAGCAGCCATCATTGAAAGAGTGCGTAACAGCTCACTGGTCGAGCGATCCGGCGCCGAAAATCTAACGGGGCTCAAGCCATTTACCGAAGCTATGGAACATCGACACCTTCGGGTGTCGGGGTTGGTAGGGGAGCGTCCCGCGAGCAGTGAAGGTGGACCGTAAGGACCGCTGGAGCGAGCGGGAGTGAGAATGCCGGAACGAGTAGCGAAATGCGCGTGAGAAACGTGCACACCGAAAGCCTAAGGTTTCCTGAGGAAGGTTAATCCGCTCAGGGTTAGTCGGGCCTAAGCCGAGGCCGCAAGGCGTAGGCGATGGACATCCGGTCTACATTCCGGAACCGTTCGTGATCGTCATCAGCGAAGGGGTGACGCGGCGCGGTAGACCCAGCGCACTTTGGCTATGTGCGTCTAAGGTCGTAGGCGTCTCTCGATAGGCAAATCCGTCGAGAGGTCAAGCCGAGAACCAAATGCGAGGTGCGCAAGCACCAAGTGGGACAACCCGTGCCGCCGAGAAAAGCCTCTAGCGAGATCATGAGCGCCCGTACCGCAAACCGACGCAGGTAGGCGAGGAGAGTATCCACAGGTGATCGGGAGAACCCTCGCTAAGGAACTCGGCAAAATGACCCCGTAACTTCGGGATAAGGGGTGCCTCGCACGCCTTGTTGCCTTCGGGTGACGAGGGAAGTGATCGAGGCCGCAGTGAAACGGCCCAAGCGACTGTTTAACAAAAACACAGGTCTCTGCGAAGGGGTAACCCAACGTATAGGGGCTGACGCCTGCCCAGTGCCGGAAGGTTAAGGGGAGGGCTTTACGGCCCGAACTGAAGCCCCGGTGAACGGCGGCCGTAACTATAACGGTCCTAAGGTAGGATTAAGCTGCCTTAGAGAAATCCGGCTATTTGCTGGGAACCCTGGAGAATCCTCCGGTACTTGAGCAAGCGGGATCCGATGTATATCGGTGATGGCTTGCGAGAGTGAAAATCCGCGAGGTGTTCCATTCGAACGAGTGGAGCCAGGCAATCAGCAGGAAAGACTGACAGTTGACTGGATCGTCGGTTTTACGGATGGAGAAGGGTGCTTCTCGATCGGCGTGGTCCGACAACCGGACAGGCCGAATCGAAGAGGCTACCGGACTGGATATCAGGTCTCCCACGATTTCAGCGTGACGCAGGGCGCGCGAAGCCGCGCCTGTTTAGATGGGATGCGCAACTTCTCTGGAGTTGGCCATGTCTATCCAAACTCGCGCCACGACAATCATCGGGAAAACTTGTACCAATTCTCCGTCGCAAAGCGCAGCGAGCTGCTGAACGTAATCATTCCGTTCTTTCGGCGGCACGCATTGCGAACATCTAAGAGAGAAGACTTTGTGAAGTTCGCGCGCTGTCTCGAGCTGATGAAGATGGATCGCCATCGGACCCGCGAGGGTCTGATCGAGATCCTGGAGATCGCTCAGACGATGAACCGACGCGTGCCCAGAGACGATCTGATCAGAATCCTCAGAGGCCATACGCCGGACATTCGCGAAAGCGAGTGAAGATATGGTCCAATCTGCGCGGCGACGTGCAGCGGCGCTACTAGAGATGTTTAGTAGCACTGACTTGAGCGAAATTCCTTGTCGGGTAAGTTCCGACCCGCACGAATGGCGTAACGACTTGGGCGCTGTCTCAGCGAGGGACCCGGCGAAACTGAGATGTCCGTGAAGACGCGGACTACACGTACTTGGACAAAAAGACCCCGTGGAGCTTTACTGCATCTTGGCATTGGGATGGGGTTACGCATGCGTAGCATAGGTGGGACCCTGTGAAGCTGGCGCTCTGGCGTCGGTGGAGGGAACAGTGAAATACCACCCTTGTGTGATTTCGTTCCTAACGGGCTACCGTGATCCGGAGTCCGAACAGTGCCAGGTGGGCAGTTTGACTGGGGCGGTCGCCTCCTAAAAGGTAACGGAGGCGCCCAAAGGTGCCCTCAGGCTGGGCGGAAATCAGCCGTAGAGTGCAAAGGCATAAGGGCGCTTGACTGTGAGGCTTACCAGCCGAGCAGGAGCGAAAGCTGGGCTTAGTGACCTTCTGGTACCGAGTGGAAGGGCCAGGAATCATCGGATAAAAGCTACCCCGGGGATAACAGGCTTATCACGCCCAAGAGTTCACATCGACGGCGTGGTTTGGCACCTCAACATTTGGGGTGAGACGGTGGAAACATCGTCAAGGATCCGGCTTATAACGGTGGACTCCTCATCGAGGACAACACCGTGGGAAGTCTGTCGAAAGACATGACCCTGTAACGACTGATCCGCTTGCGAGAGCGGTGAGATGGTCATCATTCCTGTAGAAGGAAATCTGCGGTGACCATAAGACGCCGGCCCCTCTTCCGTTTTGACGGAAAGGGTGGAGAGATAGTCTGCGCCGCCGGTAACGGCGGAGAAACGTGCGATGTCGGCTCGTCGCATCCTGGGGCGGAAGTACGTCCCAAGGGTTAGGCTGTTCGCCTATTAAAGCGGTACGCGAGCTGGGTTCAGAACGTCGTGAGACAGTTCGGTCTCTATCCAGTACGTGCGCAGGTGATTTGAGAGGAGCTGCCCCCAGTACGAGAGGACCGGGGTGGACGGACCGATGGTGTATGAGCTGTTCCGCCAGGAGCATCGCTCGGTAGCTATGTCCGGATGCGATAACCGCTGAAAGCATCTAAGTGGGAAGCGTGCCTCGAGATGAGATCACCCTCTGGGTAACCAGGTAAGGTCGCAGCGAGATCAGCTGTTTGATAGGGCGCAGGTGGAAAGGTCGCAAGACCCGGAGCTGAGCGCTACTAACGACCGAGCGGCTTGACCTACTTTCAGCATTCAGCAGAGCGCTGAATCTGGCGAAACTCACACGACGCTCTTTGATTCCCTCAGAAATGAAAGGCGGCACTATCGGGTGCCGCCTTTTGCTATGCGGTCACGTGGCCGTTTGCAAGAGACGGCCGATATCAAGAGTGATGGTGCTCACTCAGACGCAGAGCGCAATCGTCGTCGGCTCGCTCCTCGGCGATGGAGCCATGCGCTGCAAGACGAATGCCCTCTTGGAGGTCAACCATTCGGCGGCGCAAGCCATCTACGTCGACTGGAAATACCGGAATCTTGTCGACCTCGTGCGCACCCCGCCGAAGAAGCGAAACGGGAATGGGAAACGGGTCGCTTACCGCTTCGTCACGCGAAGCCTCCCAGAGCTAACCCCTTTCTACCGAGACTTCTACAAGGGCGGTAAGAAGTGTGTACCGGACAACCTCGAGCTCACGCCATTGGCGCTTGCGGTCTGGTTCATGGACGACGGATGCAAGAGCCGCACCAGTGGGTACCTAAATACCCAGCAGTTCTCCGAAGCCGATCAGGAACGTCTACTCGTGATTCTTCTTGCACGTTTTGGGATCTGCGCCACCTTGAATCGCGACAAGGCCTATAAGCGCATCCGTCTGGCCGTCAGGAGCGTACCCGTGTTCGTTGGGCTCGTGACACCCTACGTTCTCAGCGCGATGCGCTACAAGCTTCCGATAGCGATGACACAACTACGCGATGGTGATCTCGTCCGAGAGGTACACATCCTGAATGAGCTCGAGTAGCGCGACGCCCTCTTTCATCGGACGCTGGAAGACCTTGCGGCCGGCGATGAGTCCGATCCCTCCGGCGCGCTTGTTTACGACCGCGGTGCGGACCGCGTCGGCCTCGTCGGTTTTGCCCGAGGCGCCACCCGAGTTCAGCAACCCAACGCGTCCCATGTAGCAGTTCGCGACCTG
>VBHP01000016.1 GCA_005881435.1 Chloroflexota bacterium
ACCGCGGCCGCGTCCGTCGAAGCCATATCCACCGGCGCCATCGCCTTGGACCTGGCGCTCGGTGTCGGCGGCCTCCCCCGCGGTCGCGTGGTCGAGATCTTCGGCAGCGAAGGCTCGGGCAAAACGACGCTGGCGCTGCACACGATCGCATCAGCGCAGCGCGTCGGTGGCACCGCAGCGTTCATCGACGCCGAGCACGCGCTCGACGCGGCCTGGGCCCGGACGTGCGGCGTGAATACCGACGAGCTCCTGATCTCGCAGCCGGATACCGGCGAGCAGGCGCTCGAGATCGCCGAGACGCTGGTGCGCTCTGGCGCGGTCGACATCATCGTCATCGATTCCGTCGCGGCGTTGGTCCCGCGCGCGGAGATCGAGGGCGACATGGGTGACCCGCAAATGGGGCTACAGGCGAGGCTGATGTCCCAAGCGCTGCGCAAGCTCACCGGCGCCATCTCGAAGACGAAGACGAGCGTCATCTTCATCAATCAGATCCGCGAGAAGGTTGGCGTCTTTTTCGGGTCGCCCGAAACACAGCCGGGCGGACGCGCGCTGAAGTTCTACTCGTCGGTCCGTCTCGATATCCGCCGCATCGAACCGATCAAGAACGGCCAGGACATCATCGGCAACCGCGTCCGGGTGAAGGTGGTCAAGAACAAAGTGGCACCGCCGTTCAAGACCGTCGAGATCGAGATCCTCGGCACCGAGGGCATCTCGCGCGAGGGCGGTCTGATCGACATGGGCGTCGCCACCGGGGTGCTGGACAAGAGTGGCGCGTGGTTCACCTATGGCAAAGAGCGAATCGGGCAGGGACGCGAGAATTCGAAGCAGTTCCTGCGCGAGCACGCCGACGTCGCGGGGAAGATCGAGGCCCAGGTCCGTGAGCGAGCGGGACAGGTCGCAGTCGTCGCGGCCCCAGACGAGTAGCGCGAGTAGCGCGTACCACGACGCGGCTCGGTACCTGGGACCGCGGCCGCGTTCGGTCCTAGAGCTGCGTCGTCACCTGACGAAACGGCGTTACGACGAGAAGGAGATCGCGCTCGCGATCGAGCGCCTGCGTGAGCAGGGGTACGTTGACGATCGAGCCTTCGCCGAATACTGGCTCGACCAACGGGCCCGTTTCCGTCCCAAAGGGGCGGTCGCGCTCAAGAGCGAGTTGCGCGCCAAAGGCATCGACGCGAGCCTCGTCGACGAAGTGCTCGGTGAAGGTGAGCGCGACGAGCCCAAGATCGCTCGCGCCGCCCTGGCGTCGCGGCTCGCGCGCTGGCAAGCGCTCGACCCTCGCGACCGCAAGACCAAGGCGCAGGCCTTTCTGCGACAGCGCGGGTTCTCGTTCGACACGATCGACGAGGTGCTCGGCAGCCTGGATGAATGATCGACCTCGCTGCGGCACGGTTTCGATGCGAGCGACGTCATCCTTGGTGTGCTCGAGCTCGCCAAAGCGCTTCAACGTCTTGCTGTCCGGGGTCGGCCGGCCGATCCGCTGCTGGAGTTGAGCCCGCCGCTCCTCCGGCGGCCGGGCGAGTCGGACTTCCAGATCATCCGCGACATCGCGTGGCGTTCATGGGCCTCGGCCTACGGCGCGTTCCTGCCGGAGGAGGACCGCTCGCGATTCTTCGCCCAGTACTACACCAAGGACGGACATCGCCGCGCGCTCGCCAGTCATCGCACGCTGTTCTTACTGGCCGAGGACGAGCGCAGCCCGATGGCATTTCTGCTCGCAACCGAGGACGCCGGTCGCGTCCATCTGCACCGGCTCTACGCCGACCCGCGCCGGCAACGATCCGGTGCCGGTCAGGTTCTCTGGGATGAGCTCATTCGCTGGACGCGCGCCCGCGGTGCGACCCGGATCGTCTTTGAGGTCGCGAGCGACGGCGTGTCCGGCCCGCAGTTCTACCGCAAGCAGGGCTGCCGTCCGATCGATGAGACGGTGATGCCGATCGGTCGGGTGCCAGTGCGTGTCATGCGCTACGCCTTCGACGTATCTCGGGAGGTTCGCGGGCGTTAGTCGGGCGACATGGCCATCGCGATCGGAAACCTCGGCTCGACCCTGACTCACCGGAACGTCGCGGTCCGCGCCACGGCGGCGTGGCTCATCGGACTGGTGGCTCTTGTCGCGGCGTGGCTGGTGTCGTACCGCTGGATGCCGGAGGGCGCGGTCGGTTTCTCGCTGGCCTCGCAGCTACCCCTCGAGTCGCTCAGGCAGCAGGCCTCGCTGACCGTCGGGATCTTCGCGTGGAACCTCGCCGTCGGTGGTACGGCGCTGTTCGTGTCCAGCTTTTTCCGGTTGGGCCGGGTACCCCTGGCCTACTTCGCGCCGTGGGCCTGGTTCGCGCTCTACGGCCTAGCGCTTGGCACGAACTCCTTCGCCATCACCACTCCGGGGATGCGCATCCCGCCGCAGCTGGAGATCGCTTGGAATCACGTCGGCATCCGCGAGCTCTCGGCCTACTTGCTCGCCGCCGCGGCGCTGGCCGACCGGCACCTCTGGCTGCAGCGCAACATGTGGGATTGGCGGCTCTTGCGTGTACGGTCGTGGAACGAGCTCCGGCTCTCGCGCCCGGAGATCGGGCTGCTGGCCGCGGCGATCGCGCTGCTGGCGTGGAGCGCCGCGACCGAGGCGTCCCAGATCGTGGCGATCCTCCGATAGTCCGCTCTATCGAGTGCTAGTCTCTTCCTCAGCACAGTGTCATTAACCCGAACTGACCGCGCGCGCCAAAGCGGTCGGGGCGGATTGAAACAACAGAGGGGCAGGCGCCCCGCAGGCGTTTGCCTCCGCACATGCCAAGACACGGAAAGGACGGCACGGACATGCCCGACTTGTTGGGCTTCGTGCTGGTCGCCCTGGTCGCCGCAGTCATCGGTTTCGTCGCCGCGATGGTCCTTCGCCGCGTCCGCGCCACCTCATATGAGCAGACGACGCGCGCCAATGCCGACCGCCTGCTGAGCGAGGCGCGCACCAAGCAGAAGGAGATCATCCTCGAGGCCAAGGACGAAGCCCTCAAGCTGAACCAGGCCGCCGAGACAGAGAACCGCGAGCGGCGGACCGAGCTGCAGCGCCACGAGCGACGGCTCGAACAGAAGGAAGAGACCCTGACCCAGAAGGTCGACGCGGCTGACCGCCGCGAACGCGGCCTGATCGATCGCGAGGTCGCGATCGAAGCCGAGCGCAAGAAGGTCGTAGAGATCCAGGAGCAGGAGAAGCAGGAGCTGTTTCGCGTCGCCGGTCTCTCACACGAGGAGGCACGGGAGCAGCTCTTCCGCAGCCTTGAAGAGGAGCTCCGTGAGGAGCTCAACCGGCGCGTGCGCCTGCTCGAGCAGCAGGCACGCGAGGAGGCTGACCAGAAGGCTCGCGACGTCATCCTTCTCGCGATCCAGCGATACGCCGCCGAGCACACCACCGAATCGACTGTCTCGGTAGTCCAACTCCCGAGCGACGACATGAAAGGTCGGATCATCGGCCGGGAGGGCCGCAACATCCGGACGCTGGAGCAGCTCACCGGTGTCGATCTGATCATCGACGACACACCGGAGGCGGTGGTCGTGTCCGGTTTCGACCCGGTCCGGCGCGAGGTGGCGAAGATGGCGCTGGAGCGGCTGCTCGTCGATGGCCGGATCCATCCCGCACGCATCGAGGAGGCCGTGGCCCGGGCCAAGAACGAGGTCGAGCAGTCGATCAAAGAGGCCGGGGAACAGGCGACGATCGACGCTGGGGTGACCGGCATCCATCCCGACCTGGTGAAGCTCCTCGGCCGGCTCAAGTTCCGGACCTCATACGGGCAGAACGTTCTCAAGCACTCGATCGAGGTCTCGCACCTCGCCGGCATGATCGCCAGCGAGATCGGGGCGGATGTCCGGGGCTTGAAGCGCGCCGGCTTGCTGCACGACATCGGCAAGGCCGTCGATCACGAGGTCGAGGGGCCCCACACGATCATCGGTGGCGATCTGCTGAAGCGCTACGGCGTACCGCAGAGCGTCATCAACGGCGTCGTGGGCCATCACGGCGATGTCGAGCCGGTGACCTTCGAGGGCACCCTCGTGTCCGCCGCCGACGCCATCTCCGCGGCCAGACCCGGCGCGCGTAGCGAGATCGTCTCGAACTACATCCAGCGGCTACAGGAGCTGGAAGAGGTCGCGAATTCGTTCGACGGCGTCGAAAAGGCGTTTGCCATCCAGGCCGGACGGGAGATCCGCGTCATCGTGCGGCCGGAGAAGGTCGACGATCTCGCGGCCGCGCGTCTCGCGCGTGACGTCGCGACGAAGATCCAGGAGTCGCTGCAATACCCGGGGCAGATCAAGGTGACCGTCATTCGGGAGACGCGGGCCGTCGACTACGCCAAGTAGCACCCGACGCGTGTAGCAGGAGCGGGCGAGGAAACTCGTCCGCTCTTGTCTCTTTCCGTGACCTCGAGGGTGGCGAATCCTCGATGCGGCTAGGGTACCGCGGTGCGCATTCTCGCCATCGGCGATGTCGTCGGTAAGCCCGGACGGCAGGCGGTCGCGCGGCTGTTGCCGCAGCTGCGTCGCGAGCGTGGGTACGACTTCGTCGTGTGCAACGGCGAGAACGCCGCCGGCGGAAACGGCCTGACGCGCACCATCGCCGAGGAGCTCCGCGACGCGGGCTGCGACGTCATCACCAACGGCAACCACGTCTGGGATCAGCGCCAGTTCCTCGAAGAGATCAAGGAGCTCGACTACTGCGTTCGTCCGCTGAACCTCGACGCGGCCGCGCCGGGACGGGGCTGGGTCGTGTGCAAGGGCGTGCTGGTCGTGAACGCGATCGGCCGCGTGTTCATGGCCGAGGTCGACAATCCCTATCGCGCGGTGGAGCGCCTCCTCGACGGCATCGATGCGGAGGCGCCGCGCATCCGCGTCCTGGACTGGCACGCCGAGGCCACCAGCGAGAAGATCGCGATGGGTTTCTTCCTTGACGGCCGCGTCTCGGCGGTGGTGGGAACGCATACGCACGTGCCCACCGCGGACGCGCGCGTGCTGCCGAGCGGTACCGCTTTCATCTGCGATGTCGGCATGGTCGGCCCTCGCGATTCGGTGTTGGGGCTCTCACCCGACGAGATCGTCGGCCGCTTCCGCGACGGCGTGCCCCGCCGTTTCCACGTCGCCGAGGGCCCGGTCCAGTTCAACGCCGTCGAGATCGACGTCGACGACGCCACCGGACGCGCGCGCTCGATCACGCGCGTCGACCGTCTCGTCACGGAGGCATGAGCAAGCCGGGATATCCGACCGACCTGCATACGCACTCGGTCCGTTCGGACGGCGTGCTCGAACCGGCAGCGCTGGTGCGGCTCGCCGCCGAGCGTGGTGTCCAGACGATCGCCCTCTCCGATCACGACACGCTCGCCGGCGCGACGGAGGCGGTCGGGGAGGGGCAGCGAAGCGGCGTGCGCGTCATCCCCGCGGTGGAGCTGAACACCGAATCGCGCTGGGGCGACGTCCACGTGCTCGGCTATTTCCTGGATCCCGCCGATGCGCTGCTCGAAGAACGCTTGCGCTGGCTTCGCGAGAATCGCGGCCGTCGCATCGAGCTGATGGTCGAGAAACTCAACCGCCTCGGCTACGCGGTCTCGCTCCAACGCGTCATCGAGATCGCCAAAGGCGGCGCACTCGGCCGGCCGCATCTGGCGCAGGCGCTAGCGGAAGCCGGACACGTTCGTTCGTACGATGATGCCTTCGACACACTCATCAGCAAAGATGCGCCGGCGTACGTCGAGCGCGTCGGCCTGACACCGTCTGAAGCCGTTCGACTCGTCGTCGCGCACGGCGGTGCCGCGTCGCTGGCGCATCCAGGGACAGTGAATGGCCTTCCGGAGCTGCTGCCGCAGCTTGTCGACGATGGACTCGTTGCAATGGAGGTGTACTACCCCGAGCACACCGCGGCGCGGACCGCCGAGCTTCGCGCGCTGGCCGAGAGGTTCAGGCTGATTCCGACCGGCGGCAGCGATTTTCACGGACGCGGCGAGCATGGCGGACCGCTCGGCTGCGCGTACGTGCCGAGCGACACGGTCGGGGCGCTGGAGAAGGCCTGTGCGAGAATCGCCGAAGGGAAGGTGGGCACGTAGCTAATCCGGTCCGGCAGGTCGTCGCGCTCATGGGGCTCGCGGCGGTGCTCTTTTTCGTCGCGGGTCTGCTCAATGGCGTCTACCCCGGCGGCGGTGGTTGGGAAGCACACGGCGGGTATGGCTGGCTGACATACGTCTTTGGCCTGCTGAACCTCGCCGTCGCGATCTGGATCTGGCGCGGCAGCGAGCGCGGCCTGGTCACGCGCATCGTGCTCGGCGCGGTCTTTCTCGCCATCGTCGCGGCGCTCGCGCTGGCACAGCCGTCGACGGCGTCGCTCGTCCTCTACGTCATCACCGGCATCATCGAGCTCGTCATCCTGCTCAACGCCATTCGCGTGTGGCAGTCCGCGCGGGAATCCGAGTCCGGCGATATCGACAAGCTGCTGTCGCTGGACGCGCCGTTGCCCGTGTCGCGCGCCCCCCAGTCATCGCTCGTCGTCCCGGATACTGGCGACGCCAGAGCTCCCGACGCCGAGCCGCTCTCGGCGTTGCTGACGTGGATCCTCGGGCTGCTTCCCCTCGCGCTCGCGATCGTGTTGGTCGGCGACGCGATCAGCTCCGGCTACGTACCAGGCGGCGTCGAGTGGAGCCTCGCGCCGCCGCACGCGGGCTGGCTCGCGTACGTCCTCGCGCTCGTGGAGCTCGTGATCGCGGTCCGCGCGGTCCACGGCTCGATGCTCGCTCTCCGGCTGCTGCTGGCGATGTCGCTCATCGTCGTGCTCGAACGCGTGTACACCGCGATCGGCGGCACGGCCTCGGTCGAGCTCGCGCTTCACGCGGTCGCCGCCCTGCTCGCGCTTGCCACCGCGCTCGCGACCGTGGTCGCGCTCCGGGGCGTGGCGCGGCGCAAAGCGACTCGATTCGCGCTGGAGCACGCGACCAGCGGGCACTAGCGGCGACGATCGCACCTGCCAGTAGCATCGCTCCATGGCAGCGGTGCGGGACGCAGCGGCCGCGCTGAAGCGTCAGATCGCGACCGTCATCGTCGGGGCGGGGGACGCCGTGGAGCTGCTGTTCGCGGCTGTGCTGGTCGAGGGGCACGTCCTCATCACCGATGTCCCGGGTGTCGGGAAGACGACGCTGGCGCGATGCCTCGCCCGCAGCCTGGACCTGCGCTTCGCGCGGCTCCAATGCACTCCGGACCTGGTGCCGTCGGACGTCACCGGTATCTCGCTGTACGACCCCCGCACCCAGGAGTTCTCGTTCCGAGCCGGACCGGTGATGACGAATGTCCTTCTGGTCGACGAGATCAACCGCGCCACGCCGAGGGTGCAATCGGCGCTGCTCGAGGCGATGCAGGAGCGTCAGGTGACCATCGACGAACGGACGCACCCGCTGCCTCGACCGTTCTTCGTCATAGCGACGCAAAACCCGATCGAGCTCGAAGGGACTTTCCCGTTGCCGGAGGCACAGCTCGACCGCTTCCTGATGCTGATCTCGCTCGGGTATCCCAACCCGACCCAGGAGGACGAGATCCTCGTGCTGCACGGCGAGCGGCGGATCGAGACCGACTCGCTGCCACGATTACTGGACGCCGCGACGCTCATGCGGTTGGCGGCGGAGGTCGATGCCGTGTCGGTCGGACCGGCGGTGCGCTCCTACATCGTCGCTCTAGTCGGCGCAACGCGAGCGCTCCCCGAGCTCGAGCTCGGGGCATCGCCGCGTGCGTCGCTGGCCCTGTACCGCGGTGCGCAAGCCCTGGCCGCAATCCGGGGACGCGACTTCGTCATCCCGGACGACGTGAAGCGCCTGGCGGTGCCGATCCTGCGGCACCGCCTGTTCCTCAACGCCGATTCGGAGATGCGCGGGCGGAGCGCGGAGGCGATCGTGACGCAGCTGCTGACCAGCACTCCCGTCCCAGCTGAAGAGAACGCTCGCGCCGCCGAGGCCTAAGCCACGGCCACGACGCAATACGCCGGGCGGACCGGTCAGTTCCCGTGGGCTGTGGCGTGGCTCATCGCCGCGCTCGCGCTGGTCTCGCGGGAACCCGCGATCCTCGTCGTGCTCGGCGTTGTTGTGGTCTCCGGGATCGTCGCCGAAGCGACCGCGCATGTCGCGCACGAGCGGCTGGACTTGCGTGTGTCGCTCTCCGAATCGCACGTCGTCGCCGGAGAGGAGCTCGACTGTGTCGTCGAGATCGACAACGCCAAGCCGCTGCCGCTGACCTGGTGCGACGTGCGGATCCCGTTGCCGGAAGGCGTCGAGCTCGCCGAGACCGGTCCGGGAGAAGCGCGCGGCCGTCTTTCGGCGAGCTTTGGGATCCGCGGCAACGAGCGCGTTCGCGTGCGTTTCCGTCTCATCGCCGCGCAGCGTGGCGCCTACGCCATCGGCGCGGCGCGCATCCGCACCGGCGATTGGCTCGGTTTCTTCTCCGACGAACGCGACGCCGGCGAACTCGCGGTGCTGATCGCGTATCCCAAACCGGTGCGCGCCCTGATGCGCGACGTTCCGGCGTTGCGACCGCTCGCTGAGCGCGCCACGCGACGTGGACTCCTGACCGATCCGACGCGATTCGCCGGCGTGCGCGATTACCGCGCTGGCGACACACGCAAAGACCTGCACTGGAAGGCCACGGCTCGTCTCGGTCGGCTGCAGACACGCGTGTTCGAGCCGTCGACCAGCGGCGACGTGGTGTTTCTGGTGAACGTCGCCTCGCACCAGTCGTACTGGATCCAGGCCGATCCCGAGGCCGTGGAGACGACGATCTCCGCCGCGAGCACGCTGATCGGTCAGGCGGCCGAGGATGGCCGTCGCTTCGGGTTGGTGACCAACGGCATTGACGCCGTCACGCGCGAGCGGCCGCGCGCCCAACTCGGACGTGGGCCGGCGCGGCTGCGCCGGGCGCTGGAGGTCCTGGCGCGGCTGTCCCCATACGCCGCCGGAACACCGGAGCGGATCTTTCTGCGCGAGCAATCGCGGCTGGCGTACGGCGCGACGCTGGTCTGCGTCACACCGTCGTTGACCGCGGGCCTGGCGCGCGCGTTAGCGCGGCTGCGCCGCGGCCGCCACCGCGTGCTCGTCGTGACCGCGCTGCCATTGGGCGACGAGGTCGGCGCGTTCTGCGACGCGCACCATGTCGAGACCCAACAGCTCGTTTCGGGAGCCCGCCGTGTCGCGGTCTAGCCTGCTGATCCTCGCGATCACACGCGTGCTGGTCGAAGCCGTGCCGCTCGCGGTCGGCGCGGCCATCGTCGCGGTCGGATTCCGACGCGACGCTCCGCTGCTGTCGCTGTGGCTGGACTCCGCGGCGGCAATGGTGTGCTGGGCAGCCATCGCTCCACTGCTCGCGCCACGCGTCCGCGTCGCGGCCGCGCTCGGTTTCGCCTCGGCGTCGGCGATCGCGGTCGTTCTCGTCGGTGGAGGTGCCGCCGATCCGCTGTGGGTCGGTGCCGGCCTGGCCGGGGCGCTGTACGCCGGTCTGCTGCTGTGGCGCGCCATCGCCGTCGCGGCGACCGTGACCTCGTGGCGCGCGGCGGCGTACGGCAATGGGGCGGCGGTCGTGGGGCTAGCTGTCGCCGCGATCGCGTTTCCGGCCAAGGGCAACGCCGCGGCCATGGCGATCGCCTTCGGCATTGCCGGCACCATCGCGCTGTCCACGGCGCGCGCCGTCGAGGAGACCTTCGCCGGCAGCAAGAGCAGTCCGGCGCGCACCGCGCCGGGCTGGCTGTCGTCGATCGCCGTCGCGCTTGGCGCCGTCCTCGTCGCCGGAGCCTTCCCTGCGCTCGGCAGGGCGCTGGCGGCCATCGCCGAAGGCACCGGGCCGTTCGTGCAGGCGGCGCTGGTGATCATCGTCACGCCTTTCGTGTACCTGACCGAGGCGCTGGTCCGCGCGATCCTGCCGCTGCTGCAGCGGATCCGCATCGCGTTGCCGTTCTTGGGCATCGCGCCTCTGGATCCGCAGGCCGAGGAGGAGTACGCGCGCCAGTTTTCGCTCGAGGCGCAGGTGTTCTTGCAGCGCTTCGTCATCGCCATCGTCGTGCTGGTGATCGCGGCGTTGATCGCGCGCGCGGTCATCTCCCGCGTGATCGCGACGCGCGCGAGCGCGCCGCTCGAACGCGAAGGCATTGACGGCGCGACATTCCTGCAGTTGCTCCGGAGCATGTTCGGGTCGCGGACGCTCGCGCGCGCGCCGCGGCCACAGGGCGACGACGCCGCCGCCCGTGTCCGGCGTGCGTACTGGGATCTCCTGGCGGTCTCGGAGCGCGCCGGTCCGGGATGGCGCGAGGCCGCACAGACGCCACGCGAGCACCGCGCCGCGATGGCGGGAGCGGCGTGGGACCGGGCCGATGCCGTGGTGCACGCGTTCGAACGCGTGCGATACGGGCCAGGCGTCCTCGACGCCGACGCCGACGAGGCGGAGCGCGCGCTGCACGAGGTGGTCGCGGCGGTGTCGGCGCACGTTTGAGCGATCTCGTCGTCATCGTCGGCCCCACAGCCTCGGGGAAGAGCGCGCTCGCACTCGAGGTCGCGCCCGAGCTGGGGGCCGAGATCGTCACCGCGGACTCGCGACAGGTGTACCGCGGCATGGATGTCGGCACAGCGAAACCGACACGCGCCGATCGCGAGAGTGTGCCGCACCATCTCCTCGACCTCGTCGAGCCTGATCAGACCTACGACGTCTCGCGCTACCAGCGCGACGCGGACGCCGTTCTCGCGGAGCTGGAGGGTCGCGGGCGGCTCGCGGTGGTGGTCGGCGGGACCGGTCTGTACGTGCGCGCCGTCGTCGATGGGCTTGGCCTGTCGGACCTGCCGCACGATCCGGCGCTGCGC
>VBHP01000091.1 GCA_005881435.1 Chloroflexota bacterium
TCGGCGAAGACGCCCTCGTACTCGTGCTGCCCCGGTATGAAGACATCGGGCCGACATTCCCACGGCACCACTCGAACATCGCGGCGCGACGAAGCGATCACGCTGACCGTGCGCATGGGTAATACGGCGGACGGTGCTGGGTCGCGAACCGGAGCGGATGTCGCTGTCGCGGCAATCTCCTGGGGACGGGGCAGCAGGTTCGACGCTGTCCCCGCCAACACCACCACGCCGACCAGCATGGCGATCACGGCGCCGGCGATCTCCATCGGGTCGAGCCGCGGATCACGCGAGGCATTGCCATCGAGCTCGGTGATGCGGTAGTCGCTCATCAGTCGGGGCGTGTGGTGGCGATGACACACGGCGAGGTGTCGTCGGCCGTGGTGCGGTCGGTCATCACGATGATGATCACGTTCTGCGGCGGCACGTCGGTCGTGATGCGCCTATCGCTCGCGGTCGTCTGGCACCAGAAGCCGCTCGAGGCCATGCCCGTCGATCGCATCACGAACGTGACCGGCATCGCGGTGGGCGCGGGCGTCGCCGACGCGTCGGCCGCGGGCACCGGCGCGACGAGTGTGGCGCGGTCCCCGAAAGCGGCGACGGCGACGGCGATTACAAGCACGGCGCCGAGGATGAGTCCGATCGTCTCCATCGGGTCGACGATGCGTTTCGTCTTCGGCTCCGGCGGGTCCAGATCCTCGATGCGCCACTGCCGCATCGGCGAATTATCCCGCGACTATCGCAATGGCAGATCGACGGTGAATTGATCGAGCGAGACGAGATGGACACGGCGGATCGAGAACGCGATCTGTCTCGCGTCGGCCGGCGCTGCTGGCGCGAAGGCGCGATAGAAGCCCGGCAGCGTGCCGTCGACACGGCGGTCGGGCAACGCGTGATAGGTCGTGCCGAGATCGTCGACGGCATCCCACTCGAACGAGACGATCGCCGGATCCGGGGCATCGCTGCGGGCATAGAGCGTCGTTGCGACCGCGTCGTTCAGCAGCCTCAGGTCGTGAAGCTGGAAGGCGACGCCGTACGCTTCCCCGCTGACGCTGAGCGGACCTTCGCGCAGCGGCACCGTGCCGAAGGACCATGGTCCGGCGATGGCCTCGAGGCGCAGCCGGATCGAGCTCGCGCTCTCGGCCGCGGTCATGAATGCGCGTCGGTTCGTCGCGTCGGAGACATCGATCAGCTCACTCGGGCCGAGTCCACCGAATCCCGGAATCCCAGCGCCGAAGGTGGCGTCGCGTAGCGCGGGCCGGAGCGCGCCGGTGGTTTGCCGTCCGCGGACAGACAGCGTCCCCACGAGCTCCAGCCCGTCCTGGTACACGCGCACGCCGGCGACGCACCAGGCCCAATCGCGATCGGCCGCCAGCGCGACGTCGATGTCGATGCGGTGCATCGACGTGGGTGTGCCGGTGAACGTCGGAGCCGGCAGGCTCGCGCTAAAGCTGCCGCAGGCGAGCGCGAAATGGGACGACGATTCGAGACCGAACGCGGTCCAGGCGGTGCTCGGCGTCAGGCTCGGCGCGACCGTGAATTCGGGTCCGATCGGGGCCGGCTGGCGCAGGAGCATTTGCGGCACGACATTGAGGGCGACGAGCGCGACCACGACGACGCCGACCACGACCGTCGGATCGAGCACACGCCGTGGCGGTGGCTCACCGCCGACGGGATCGAGCTCGACGATCCGCCAGGACGCCATACGCGCACGATTGTGCGCTTCGTGCTATGGGATCGGGAGGCGGACCGGTGTCACCGAGGCCAGCACCCAACCCATAAGGAAGGCCAGGAGCAGAAGCCCATAGCGGCGGACGTCGTCGCGCAGGGTCAAACGGGGCTCGGCCTCGTCGTCGAGGATTTCCACGCGCCACTGACTCATCGCCGAATAGACGCGTGGAGGTCCCGCTGGTTCCGAACGCACTAGGGCTGGAATGGTAGGCGCACGCTCAGCTCTCCGGCCGAGAGGAGATAGACGCGTGTGAGCCTGCCGGCCGGGTCGACCTGCGTGGCAAGCACGCTGGTGTCATTGCGAGCGACGCCGCGCGTGACGGCCCACGTCCCATCCATCGAGGTCAGCGTCAGCGTCACGGCGCTCGCGCGGTCCGCTGCCCGTTCGAACTCGAGCGAACGACCGTTGTCCGTCGATCCGAGCCGCAGGACGCCGTCCTCGCCCACCGCCGCGATGCCAAGTCCGCCGAACCCCGCGAGCGCGACTTCGAACTCCGCCGACAGGATCGCGACGCGCGGGTTCGGACCGCCTGTCGCCTCCCGGATGGGCAAGAAGCGGCCGACGACTTCGATCGCGTTGTCGTAGAAACGCACGCCTGACACGCACCACACCCACCAGGGATCGAGCTGCAGCGACACGCTGGCGTCGATGCGGCGCACCGACCGCGCTTGACCGTCGTATGCGGGCTCCGGCACGGCTCCGCTCAATATGCCGCAGAGTCCCGGCCGCAGCGCACGCGAGCTCAGCGCCAGCTTCGCGCTGAGCGGCGTCGCTGTGGCGGTGAGCGCGGCTGTTGGAGCGGCATTGCCCTCGAGCGAAGGCGCTCCGCTGCGCAGGGCGACCGCGCTCAGCACGAGCGCCAGGCCCACGATCGCGACGAGCGGCACCGCGACCTTCTCCATCCGGCCGGCGACGCGCTCGGTGCCCTTCGACTCACCTCGATCAAGGTCCTCGACGCGCCAGCCGGACACGTACCCATTTTCCGCTACCACTTGGACGGCGGACTTGATACGCGGCGGACAGGACGACGCTGACGCCGCTGAGCAGACTTGCCCCAGTCTGGTTTTTGGGGGAAAAGGGCGATGAGCCAGCTCGGAGCAGAGCGCGTTGCTCAGGATCTGCTCGAGTCGATCTTCAAGGTCGCGACGGCGCTGGTGCGCGGGGAACGCGCCAGCCTTCTGCTGCGTGAGGAGACCAACGACGCGCAGTTCATCATCGCCATCGCCGTCGGTATCGCCGAGGACGTCCGCCTGGCCGCACGCATCCGCGAGGGTGAGGGCGTGGCCGGACACGTCGCGGCCACGAAGCGGTCACTGCTGGTGCGCGCTCGTGGGGAAGCGCCAGTCCCGATCGGCGGCGACTACCGCTCCGACTCCTTCGTTAGCGTGCCGATCATGGTGGCCGATCGCGCTCAAGGCGTGCTCAGCGTCGCCGATCGCGCCGACGGCCTGCCGTTCGACATGAGCGACCTCGAGACGCTCGAGGTGCTGGCCGGACACATCGCCACCTGCTTGCTGCAGCGCACCCGCGATGCGGAACTGGTCGAGCTGGCCGAGACGGACGCGCTGACGCGACTGTTCAACCGCCGCCATTTCGACCGCCGGCTCGACGGTGAGGTCCGTCGTGCGCAGCGGACGGGCGAGCCGCTCGCCCTGCTGGTGATTGACGTGAACTCGTTCAAGCAGATCAACGATCGGCTGGGCCATCGCGTCGGCGACGAAGTCTTGCGTCTCGTGGCGGACGCGATGCGACGGAGCCTGCGCACCTACGACATCCCGGTGCGATACGGGGGCGACGAATTCGCCGTGATCCTGCCGAACGCGGACGAGAAGGCCGCGATCCGCGTCGGCGAGCGCATTCTCGCCGCCGTCGCGAACGCGGTGCCGAAGGAAGTCTTGCTGTCTGTGCCCGGTATCGGGCTGTCCATCGGGATCGGCACGATCCCACCCGCGAGCGATGCGCGCATGCTCGTGGATCAGGCCGATTCGGCGATGTACGAGGCGAAGGCCGCCGGCGGTGGTGTCGGTGTGTGGCATGACGGAACGCCGGCGGCTCCGATGCCGATCCGGCGGCGGCGCACCCTTCCGGCTCCGTACCTGGTGGACCCGGCACGGCTCGCGCGCGCGGATCTGCAGAACCTCGTGCCGGCCCCGCTCGCCGAGGAATGGAACATCCTGGTCATCGGTCGCGAGGGGAACATCTTGACGATCGTGATGCCGGAACCGTCGAATGCCGCGACGGAAGCGATCTCGGCCGCGACCGGTTTCGCGATCTATCCGGTGTACAGCGCGGCAGCCGAGATCGAGGCCGCGCGCCGCACGCTACCGGCGTAGCGTCGTCGCTTAGCTCTCGACCTCGACCGCGCTTTCTTTCAGCACTCCGCCATTGCCGCCGCGGAACAGGTACCCGACGCCCGGCACGGTCTGGATGAAGTCCCGCGCGGAGCCGTCACCCTGCAGCTTGCGCCGCAGCCGGCTGACGTTGAGCTTGAC
This sequence comes from Chloroflexota bacterium, assembly GCA_005881435.1. Taxonomy (GTDB): domain Bacteria; phylum Chloroflexota; class Limnocylindria; order P2-11E; family CF-107; genus CF-107. Next base: position 4,222 of record VBHP01000091.1, read on the forward strand.
CAGGTCGCCGCCGACCTCGACGTCGTAGCCCCACACGCCTTCGAGGATCTCCTCCTGGGTCAGGACGCGGCCCGGGTTCGACATGAAATGACGCAGCAGCTTGAACTCGGTCGGCGAGAGATGGATCGGCACGGCTCCCGCCAGAAGCTCGTGCTTGGCCTCATCGAGGACGAGATCGCCGGTGCGGAAGCGCTGCGGCGTGGCGCGTCCCTTCTCGCGATAGGAGCGACGCAGGATCGCGCGCACCCGCGCGACGAGCTCCTTGGGGCGGAACGGTTTGGTGACATAGTCATCCGCGCCGAGCTGCAGGCCCCGCAACACGTCCGCTTCTTCCTGCCTGGCGGAGAGGAGGAGCACCGGCAGGTTGCGGTCGTCATGACGAATGCGCTCGAGCACGGAGAAGCCGGCCATCCGCGGAAGGTTGATGTCGAGGACGACGACCTCGGCGCGCTCCCGTTGCATCGCGGCCAACGCCATCTGGCCGTCGTAGGCCTTCTCCACGGCGAAACCCTCCTTCCGGAAGGCGTAGTCGAGCAGCTCGCAGAGATCGCGGTCGTCGTCGACGATCAGTAATTTCAAGCGTCTTCCTCCTCGATGCGTGGCCGTGGAATGGTGAAGTGCACGAGTGCGCCGCCGCCGGATGCCTCCCCAATGTCGATGTGTCCACCCTGCGCCTCGACGATCGCGCGGCAGATCGCCAGGCCGAGGCCGATGCCGGATGCGCCGTTGCTGGTAATGCGCGACCGGTAGAAACGGTCGAAGACGCGAGCGCGCTCGGCCGGCGGGATCCCCGGGCCTTCATCGCGCACGCTCACCCGCACGAAGCCGTCGGCGTCCATGGCCTCGACGAAGATGTCCGTCCCCTCCGGTGAGTACTTCGACGCGTTGGCGATGAGATTCGCCAGCACCTGGCCGGTGCGGCGGGGATCGGCGAGCACCTGGTCGTGTTCGCGCGGAATGCGGGCGCGCACGGATTGGCGTCTGGCGCTGGTGATCGGCTGCGCCAGGAAGATGGCGTCGCGCAAGCAGCGACGAAGACTGGACGTCAGTGCACGGACTTCGAAAGTACCGGCCTGGATGCTGCCGATATCGAGCAGGTTTTCGATCAGCGCCTCCAACCGCAGCGCGCTGCGGTGCACGGTACCGATCATGGTCCGCAGCTCCGCCGGGGTCATCGTCGTCAGGTCGTGGTGCACCAGATCGAGCGAGGCCGTAAGCGCCGAGACAGGGGTTCGGAGCTCATGCGCGACCGCGAACAAAAACTCTTCCTTCAGGCGCAGCAGCTGCGCATTCGCGGTGACGTCGCGCACGGTGTGCACGGCCCCGACCGCCTCTCCACTCTCGTCGAAGGTGTGGCTCGTGACCACCTCGAGCACGACCTCGTTGTCCTCGGCCGGCATGCGCCACCGCCGGACGACACGCTCGTCCGAACGGTCGATGAGCTCCGCGCGTCCGGGCGGGAGCAGGTCGATCAGCGGCGTGCCGACGAGCGTCGCGCAGCGCAACAAGCGATGCGCGGAGGGATTGGCCTCGGTCACCACCGCGTGCTGATCGGTCATGAGCACGCCGTCGGACAGCGCCGAGAACACCGCGGCGAAGCGTCGGGAATCAACGCCGCCATGAGCGTTGAGCTCCTGCCGCACGCCGGTCACGCGGTCGCCGCCTCATCCGGCACGTGCGGGATGCCGACGATGACTCGCGTGCCGCGTCCAGGGGTCGACTCCAGCATCAGCTGCGCGCCGATCATTCGCGCGCTTTCGCGGATCTGGAGCAGACCGAGACTGCCGCTTTGGGCGTAGTGCTGCACCACCGAGGCGACGTCGAAGCCGGCGCCGTCGTCCTCGACGCGCACGATGGTCTCGCCGTCCTTCTCGTACGCGTGCAGCGTCACGCGCTTGGCGCCGTGCTTGATGGCGTTGTTCGTGGCCTCTTGCATGATCTGGAAGGCGCCCGCCTCGACCTCGGGCCGGAGCCGGGTCAGGGCCTCGGTCCGGCCGGGCTCGACCCGGACCCCGCTCGTGCCGTCGAGCCGGTGCGCCAGGGCCTTCGCCGCCTCGGCCAGGCCGCCGTTCTCCAGCACCACTGGCCGCAGGTTGAAGAGGATGTCGCGCAGACCCCGGTGTGCGGCGAGGAGCTTGGCGCGCAGGGCGTCGAGCTCGACCAGCGCCGCCGGCATGTCCTGGGGCGCCCGGCGAGCGGCGACCTCGACGGAAACCGCGCCATTGGCGAGGGTCTGGGCGATGGTGTCATGGAGGTCACGGGCCAGCCGGTGCCGGGTCTCCTCGGCGATCCGGACCACCCGCAGCCGCTCCTCACGGAGCTCGCCGTGGAGACGGGCGTGCTCGAGGGCGATCCCCGCGGTATAGGCCAGCGACGCGGCCAGCTCCCCATCGGCGTCGGCGAACTGCCCGTCACGCTTGTTGACCACCTGGAGCACGCCGGCGCGGTTGCCCTCGCGGTCGTCGACGGCCGCCACCAGGAGCGTCCTGGTGCGGTAGCCGCTCCGGGCGTCGACTTCGGGATTGAAGCGCTCGTCCCCGTAGGCGTCGTCGATCACGATCGTTTGTCCTGTCCGCGCTACCGTCGCCGCCAGCGATCGGCCGTCCAGCGGGAGCCGGATCTCGGACATCTCACCGCCGCTCATCACACGCGACCACAGCTCACCGCGGTCGCCGTCGACGACGTAGATCGTCGCCCGTTCGGCGCGGATGAGATCGCATGCGGCCGCCGCGACGCGCTCGAGGATGCGATCGAGATGGACCTCAAGCGCAAGATCGCGCTGCAAAGTCAGCAGCGCGCGAAGGACATCCGCATCGTTTCGAACTGCAGGCATGCCGACCGCGGATGCTATCCGTTGGGTATCAGGCTTCGTGCTCCCCGAAAGGGTGAGTGGCTAGCGCGCCCAAGTGCACGCGCGTGCAAGCCTCGATCCGGCACGCCTCTACCTCGTCTTGCGGAACGACCTTCACCCGATTGCGCTAGCAACTCGCCGTCGTCGCCGACGATGGCCACTCTCAGCGCAAGCGATAGCGTTCGAGCTTGTCGCGATCGAGGTCGCGGCCGAGTCCAGGCTGTTGTGGCATCGCGATGACCCCACCGTTCTGCTGCGGGAGTGGCTCCTCAAAGATCTGGCTCAACGGGTTATCGATCCACATCCATTCGCAGCGGCTCAGATTCGGGACCGCCGCCGCGAGATGAAGCGAGGCCATCTGTGCCACGCCGCAGGAGAAGCCGGTGTGTGGCGCGTAGGCCAAGTTACGCTCCGCGACCAACTTTCCAAGACGCATTCCGGCCGTAAAACCGCCGATCCGCGCCACATCCGGCTGCACGACGTCGAGGACGCCGCGGCGGAACAGCTCGCGAAAGCCCACCAGACCGAATTCGGACTCGCCGGCGGCGACCGGAACGGGTTGCCCGCGCTTGATGCGCTCGTAACCCTCGAGATCGTCCGGGAAGACGGGCTCTTCCATGAACCAAAGGTCGAGTTTCGCGAATTCCCGACCCGCGGCGATCGCGGTGTCGGGGTCGTAGGCGCTGTTGGCGTCGGCGCCCATTCGCACGTCCGGCCCGATCGCGTCGCGGATGGCGCGCGCGACCTCGAGGTCGGCCTTCGGGCCGCCCCACTCGGCCGAACGGCCGATCTGGATCTTGACCGCGCGGTGTCCTTTTTCGACCTGCGCCTTCGCGAGGGCTGCCATTTGCTCCGGCGTGTCGGTATAGACCTTCGACCCGTAGACCGGGACGGTCGCGCGATCCGCTCCGCCAAGCGCCTTGTAAATGGGCACGCCTTTCTCCTTGGCCAGGATGTCCCACAGCGCCTGATCGATCCCCGACATGCCCTCGAAGACGAAGCCGCGGTAGTGACCCCACGGTCGGAGCACTCCGAACATCGCGTCCCACAGACGCTCGACGTCGTGCGGGTCTCGGCCGTCGATGACCGGCCACAGCAGGTCTCGGACGACGGTGTCGACGACGCGTGGCGCACGCCGCGCGATGCACTCGCCGATCCCCGTGATGCCGTCCGACGTCTCGATCTCCACGAGCGTCGCGGTGAACGTGTCGTACGTTCCGGCGCCGAAGTGGATCGGCTTGTCCACTTTCGCGGCAAGCACGTGCGTCTGGAGCTTCGCGATCTTCATCGAGGCCGAGGCTAGCGCAGCCCTTCCGCTCGAAGCAGCGCGATGAGCTCGTCGGGCGCGTCCGCGGAGAGGGAGTCCACGCCGACGGCGACGAGCCGCCGCACCGCGTCGACGGAGATCGGTCGGCCGAGTCCCCAGGCGTGGACATGCATCCCGGCGGCATGCGCCCCAGCGCAGAGCGCGACCGAGACCCATGGCCAGCGCACATGCAGACCGAGCGTTCCCGGTACTGCGCGCGCCGGCGCGAGCGGATCCACAAGCGCCGGGCCGTCCGTCAGCAGAGCCGTGCGCGCCGCGGGCTCCTGTGCCAGAAGCTCGGCGATCGAAGGATGGTCGAATGAAATCGTCAGCGTCCGATCGAGCAAGTTGTTCGAGCGGACGAGCTCGAGAACGGAAGTGACCAGACCGTCGTCACGCGGCACCGCGCTGGCCGGAGCCGGCTGCTTCAACTCCAGCACCAGCCCGACGGACCGGGGCCGCGCCCATTCGAGCAGGTCGGCGAGGGACGGCACGCGCTCTCCCGCGAATCGAGGGGCGAAATGAGATCCGGCGTCGAGAGGTCGAATCGCCGCGACGGTCTGGTCGCTCACGCGTCCAATGCCATTGGTCGTGCGGTCGAGGGTGTCGTCGTGGATCACGATCGGCACGCCGTCGGCGGTGCGCTGCACATCGAACTCGACGGCGTCGACGCCGCAACGCAGCCCGCTCTCGAACGCCGCGATGGTGTTCTCGGGCGCCAGCGCCAGCGCGCCGCGATGTCCGACCACGAACACTGGGCCTCCCAACCCGCGCAGGTACGGACTACGCATGGTCACTAGAATTCGCGACTCTTCATCCGCGGGAGGTGGAAGCGATGCGCAACCAAGCGCTCGCCGTCATCGTCGCGATCGTGCTCGGCGCTTGCGCACCGAGCGCGACGCCGGCGGCGACCCAGCAAGCCTCGAGCGCCGCCACGGGGGCGCCCGAGCCCAGTGTCTCGATCACGTTCTGGCACGGACAATCCGGCGTCCTCGGCGATCGATTGAACGACCTCATCACGAAGTTCAACGCCTCGCACAAGGTGCAGGTCCAAGGCACGTTCCAGGGAACATACGATCAGCTCTATCAGAAGATCGTAAGTGCGATCCAGGCCGGCTCGGTCCCCGACATGGCCATGGTGAGCGGCCCACCGCAGACGGCGCAGTACTGGAAAGCGAACGCGATCGTGCCGGTGCAGCAGTTCGTCGACTCAGCGGACGGCCTGCAACAGCAGCAGCTCTCCGACTTCGTACCGGCTCTCCTCGACGACAATTCGCTGCCGGTGAACGGCAAGAAGACTCTCGTCTCGTGGCCGTTCTCCAAGAGCCTCGCGCTCCTGTACTACAACCCCGACATCCTCCAGCAGGCCGGGGTCTCGGTGCCGAAGACGTGGGACGAGTTCCGGACCGCGCTGCAGACGGTGAAGGCGAAGACGAGCGCGACGCCGCTCGCGTACACGCCGGACGTCTATTACTTCTTCCTGCCGTACCTGTGGTCGCAGGGCGGCGATGCACTTTCCGCCGACTACACCAAGGCCACGTTCAACAGCGCTCAGGGTCTGGCGGCACTGCAGTTCCAGACGGATCTCGTCCTTACGGACAAGACCGCACAGGTGACCCAGAGTTTCGATTGGCAGAACCCGTTCGCACAGGGCAAAGTCGCGTTCGCGGTCTCGACGAGCGTGAGCCGGCCTTTCATCGAGCAGGCGATGCCGAAAGACCACACTTTCAAGGTCGGCATGGCGCCGCTTCCCGCTGGTCCGCAGGGCGCGAAGACGGACCTCTTCGGCAACAACCTGGTGATCTTCTCGAAGACCGCGGCCGATCATCAGCGCGGGTCCTGGCTCTTCATGAAGTGGCTCACCGACACCGACCAGACCGTCGCGTGGAGCCTGGCGAGCGGCTATATGCCGCTTCGCCTTTCGGCGCAGAGCGCGCCGGACTTCAAAGCGGCGGCCGAGAAGGACGACCGAGTCCTCGTCGCGATCAACGCCTTGAAAGATGCGCACGGCATCCCCGGTAGCCCGGACTGGCAGAAGATCCAGCCGGTGCTCGGTGACATGGTGACGAGTGCCCTGCTCGGCAAGGCGACCCCGAAAGACGCGCTCACCACCGCGGAGAAGAAGGTCAACGACATCCTCGCCGGCCAATAGCGAGGATGCGTAAGGCAGGGCGCCGGCGCGAGGCGGCACAGGGCTACCTCTTCCTCGCGCCGGCCCTGCTCATCATCGGGGCGTTCCACGTCTGGCCCGCCGTGTACGTCCTTTACATGAGTCTGTTTCGTTGGGACATCCTGCAGGGCGCATTCCTCGGGCTGCGCAACTACGAGCGTCTTCTGCAGGACGCGGACTTCCTGCGCTCGCTCCTGCTCACCGCCGTGTACGTCGCGGGCACCGTACCGCTCGAGATGGCGGCGGGCCTCGCGCTCGCGCTGCTACTGCATCAACGCCTTCGGTTCCGCGGACTCTTTCGACTCTTGTATTTCCTGCCGTACGTGACGTCGCAGGTCGCAGTCGCCATGGTCTGGGGTTGGGTCTTCAATCCGACCTACGGAGCCGCAAACGGCCTGCTCGAGTCGGTCGGTCTTCCACCGCAGCGCTGGCTCCTCGATCCCGGCGGGATCTTCGCGCCGGATACGCCGCCCAGCCTGGCCCTCGCGACGATCATGCTCGTCACCGTCTGGTATTACCTCGGCTTCCACGCGGTCGTGTTCCTTTCCGGCCTCGGCGCGATTCCCGAGGAGCTCCTGGACGCGGCGCGCATCGACGGCGCCTCCGGCCTGCAGCTCTTCAGGCACATCACGTTCCCGCTTCTGTCCCCCACGACGTACTTCCTGCTCCTCGTCGCGAGCATCGGCGCGATGACTTCGTTCAACTTGGTTTACGTCATGGGCGGCGGGGGACAGGCGTTCGGATGCGCTGGCAACCCGCTCGGGACGACCCAGGTCGGGGCGCTGTTCGTGTTCGACCGCTTCTGGTGCCAGACGCAGCTCGGCTATGCGAGCGCGGCTGCCTTTGTGCTCGGCCTGGTCGTCCTCGCGGTCAGTGCGGCGAACGGACGGTTCTTCTCACGGCGGGTCGTGTATGCGGGCTAGGCCCTCGCGCCTGCTGCTCTATGCGGCGATGCTGGCTGCAGGTCTGCTCGTCGCGTTCCCGTTCTTCTGGATGGCGTCGACATCGCTGAAGAGCGAGGCCGAGGCCACGAGTTTCCCGCCGAGCATCTCCCCGCAGGTCTGGCTGTTCTCGAATTACTTGCAGGCGTGGGACGCGGCCCCTTTCGGCCGCTATTTCCTGAACAGCGCGATCATGGCCGTCGGCCAGGTCCTGCTCGGTCTGGCGACCGCGAGCCTCGCGGCGTACGCGCTCGCGCGCATGCGGGTGCCGGGACGCGGTCTGATTTTCGGCGCGCTCCTCGCCACGCTCATCATCCCGCCTGAGGTCACGCTGATCCCGAACTACATCTCGATGCAGCGGCTCGGCTGGTACAACACCTACCTCGCTCTCATCGTCCCGTTCGGGGCATCCGTCTTCAACGTATTCCTGCTGCGGCAGGCGTTTCTCCAACTGCCTCAGGAGCTGTACGAGGCCGCAGTCCTCGAAGGCTGCACCCACCTACGATTCCTGTGGCAGTTCGCGCTTCCGCTGTCGCGGTCCGCGCTCGCGATCATCGCGTTGCTGACGGGGATCCGCGCTTGGAACGATTTCCAGTGGCCGCTCATCGTCACCGACACGCCGGATCTCCGTCCGATCCAGGTCGGGCTCACGATCTTCCGCAGCGACGTGAGTACGAACTTCCAGCTCCTGATGGCGGGATCGATGATGGCCGTGCTGCCCGTCGTGGTGCTGTTCCTGCTCACGCAGCGGCAGTTCATCCAGGGCATAGCTCGGAGCGGGATCCGCGGGTGAATGCCTGCGTGAGGCGATCCGCGACTCGCAAGACCGATGAACTGCGCGAAGAAGCTGAGCACCGAGCTAAACCCCAGTGACATCCGATCCGTCGCCCGCGCTCGCGATGGTGCGCACCGTTTCCAGGGTGTCGATCTCGGTCACCGGCTTGTCCGGGCGCAAACGGACGATGCGCGGAAAGCGAAGCGCGTATCCCGAGGGATGGCGGTTCGACCGCTGCACGTTGTCGAAGGCGACCTCGATGACCTGTGTCGGTTCGACCGCGCGATACCGTCCGAGATCGCGGATGGTGTGCTCGAGGAACCACTTCGTCATCTCCGCGATCTCCTCGTCCGTTAGACCCGAATAGGCCTTGCCCACGTCGAGGAGCTGGTCGTTGTCGCGAACGGCGAAGGTGTAGTCGGACAGCACGCCGTGTCGCTTGCCATGCCCCCACTCGACGCCGGTGACCACGACGTCGAGCGTGCGCAGTGCGCGCTTGACCTTGAGCCACTCCATGCCGCGCCTGCCGGCGCGATAGGGCGACCGCGGATCCTTGACCATCAGCCCCTCGTTGCCGCGCTCGCGTGCCGCAACGAACATCGCGTCAAGCCGCGCCGGCAGCTCATCCTCCGCGACCGCGAGGTCCTCTGAGCGCGAGAGGTACAGCGGCCAGGCGAAGGGATATTGCGCCAGACGCACGCGGCGATCCGCCAGAGGTACCTCCAGCAACACCTCGCCGTTCTCCGCCAGCACGTCGAAGGCGAACAAGGCCACCGGGAGCTCGCGCTGGAGGTCCGCGTCGACGTTCTTGCGTCCAAGCCGGCGTTGGAACTGCACGAAGGGGATCGCTCGCTCGCCGCGCCAACCGAGCACCTCGCCGTCGAGGATGAACGCGCCGGGCAGGGCGCGGATCGGATCGAGGAGCTCGGGAAAGCGGTGCGTCACGGCATCCAGCGTGCGCGAGTAGATCTCGACCCGATCTCCTTCTTTATGTACCTGGACCCGGACGCCGTCGTACTTGTCCTCGACCAGGTACGGCGGCGGGAACCGCTTCGCCACCTCACCGAGCTCGAGTACTGGTGTGGCCAGCATCCAGCCGAGCGGATGAAAGAGATGCAGGCGCGTCTCGTCGAGCGTCCCGCGCCGAGCGCGCACGGCCGTCTCGCCGACATCACCGGTGAGCATCGCCGCGCGCGCGACCTTCGCTTTCGGCGCTCCCGTGCCTTTCGCGATCGCGTCCTCGAGCAGTCCGGAACGCAGACCGATGCGCATCTCCCCGGTCACGGTCTTGACCAGGTACTTCGCCTCGACCGCCGTCGCGCGCCGGATGAGCGATTCCAGGATCGCGCGCTTGGCGCCGGAGCCTCGCGTCGACGCGATCTGCTCGAACGCTAGGACCACTTCCGCGAGGGTGAGCGGTGGCGGTTCGGGCTGTCGACCATGCGCTGCGAGGAGCTCCTCGGTGACGTCGCCGACGTCCGCGTGCTTCTGGTACGAGGCGGAGAGCTCGCCCTCATTCGCCTGCGACAGCTCCAGGACGATGTCGATGATCGCGGACCAGCCGGTGCCGAGGACGCGCTGGTCCGCCGCTCCGAACGGAGAGCCGGCGAAGAGCCGGCAAGCGATCGCGAGGTCGTCGTCGTCGAGCTCACGCAGCAACTCGGCGAGGGCATTCGCCTTCGCGAGCGTGCTGGAGGTCGAGCGCACTCGCTCCGCCGTCTCGGCGAAGCCAGCGAAAGGTGCCGACATGGATTTCATGTTAGGTATCGTCGGTCGGATGCTGGACAGCCTTCAGGCCATCGTCGCGATCGTCTTGATCGACCTCGCGCTCTCCGGCGACAACGCGCTCGTCATCGGCATGGCCGCACGGGGGCTGCCGGCGCAACAGCGAACGCGCGCGATCGTCGCCGGCGGCGCGCTCGCCGTGGGCTTGCGGGTCATCGGGACCGCGCTGGTGACGCTGCTCCTGCTCATTCCGTACCTGCCGCTCGCCGGCGGGATCGTTCTGGTGCTCATCGCATACCGCCTCGTGGGCAAGGACGCGTCGCGGCACGAGGTGCGCGAAGCGACGACGATGCGCGACGCGATCACGACGATCGTCATCGCCGACGCCGCGATGAGCCTGGAGAACGTCCTCGGCGTCGGTGCCGCCGCGCACGGCGACCTTCCGCTCCTCATCTTCGGACTCGCGCTCTCGATCCCGATCGTGCTGTTCGGCAGCGGTCTGGTGGTGCGGCTCCTCGAACGCTGGCCGGGTCTCATCTGGCTCGGCGCCTTCGCGCTGTTGTGGACGGCGGCGGACATGATCCTCGAGGATCCAAGCCTCGCCGCACACGTTCCCGAGCATTGGGCCGTCGAATTCATCGCGACGGCGGCGCTCCTCGGCGCCGTCGCCGCCGCGCAATGGCTGTCCGTGCGCCGCGCTATGGTGCGATGACGATGGCGTACCGCATCCCGTTCGGACACGGCGAGATGACCTTCGACGCGCCCGAGTGGGCCCAGGTCGACGTGCTCGAGTCCGGCCGCGCTGCGCCGGTCGCTGATGTCCCGGGCGTGACGCGCGCGGCATTGCGCGCGCCCCTCGCGACCGCGCCGCTGCGCGAGCTCGCGGCCGACGCCATCCGGCGCGCGGCCGGACATCGTCCTCGCGTGATCATCGCCGTGACTGACGTGACACGCGCTTCGCCCGACCACCTCCTCGTGCCGCCAATGCTCGACGAGCTGCGTGCCGGCGGGTTGCGCGACGAGGACATCGCCATCTGCGTGGCGATCGGACTGCATCGGCCTTCGACCGAGGGCGAGAAGCGGGAAAAGCTCGGCGCCGAGACCGTGCGTCGTCACGAGGTCTTCGACTCGGACGGGAAGGATCCGGCGAAATGGGCCGATCTCGGCGTGGTCCCACCCCTCGGCGTGCACGGCTACGTCCAGCAGCGCATCGCCGACGCCGATCTCGTCCTAGCCACGGGCGTCGTCGAGCCGCATCAGTACGCCGGGTGGTCCGGCGGCAGGAAGACTGTGGCGATCGGCTGCTGCGGCGAGCCTGTCATCGAGGCAACGCACGGCCTGCGGTTCATCCTCGATCCCGGCGTGCGCCTGGCGAAGCTCGAGGGCAATCCCTTTCACCAAACGGTCACGGAGCTCGCGCGCCGCGCCGGTCTGCGCTTCTGCGTCAACGTCGTCAACGACGATGCCGAGCGCGTCGTCGCTGTCGCGGCCGGCGCGCCGGATGAGGTCCTGGCCGCGCTCGTCGCCACGGCCGAGCCGCTGTTCACGCGACGGATCGACAGGCAGTACGACATCGCCATCGGCGGCGTCGGGTACCCGAAGGACACGAATCTGTACCAGGCCTCGCGCGCCGCGACGTACCTCCGGTTCGCCCCGGTGCCGGCGGTGCGCGAGGGCGGCGTCATCATCGTCCCGGCTGAGTGTCCCGAAGGCGCGGGACAAGGCGCGGGCGAGCAACGTTTCCACGACGCGCTCGCGTCGGCGCCATCGGCAGCGGCCGTCGTCGAGCGGGCGCGGCATCATTTCACCGCCGGCGAGCAGCGGGCGGTGATGGTCGCGCTGACATTGGAACATTGCGCCGTGATCATCGTCGGCAGTGCGGATCCGGAATTGCCGCGACGGCTCAAAATGCTTTCGGCCCGCGATGTGCAGGAAGCGCTCGCGATGGCGCACGCACATTTGAAGCGACCGGCACGCGCGAGCGTTCTCCTGGTCCGACGCGCCCTCCACACCTTGCCGGTCCTCGGCGCGGCCGTCGCCGCCTAGAAGATGGGCTGCTGGGGCGGTTGTCTCCGGTTTCTCTTCTTCGCGCTGTGGCGCGCCATCCTCGCGGCGCTCGTCGCTATCCTTTTCGCGCGCGTCGACGCCTACGTCGAGCGCCGCCACGGATCGCATCCTGCCGGACGCGCATATCGCGCGTGGCGCGGGAACAAGCTTCGTCGCGGCGCCCCGCCGGATGCCTCGTCGGCCGTGGAGGGATCCGTGCGCCGTGACAATCCTCGCCAGCGCTAGCGTCAACCTCTTCCGCATCCCCACGCGCATCGTCTACGGTCGAGGCGTGGCCTCGCGCGTGGCCGAGCCGCTCGCCGAGGTCGGCGCCAAGCGAGTGCTCATCGTCACCGATAAGGGCGTGCGGAACGCGAAACTGCTGGAGCCGATCGAACAGGCGCTACGCGACGCCGGCGTGACCTATGACAGTTACGACGACGTCGTCCCGGACCCTGGCGTGGCCGAAGTCGATCGCTGCTTCGCGCGATATCGGGAATCCGGCGCGCAGGCGATCGTCGCAGTGGGCGGCGGCTCCTCGATCGACACCGCGAAGATGGCCGCGGTCCTTGCCACCAACGGCGGCTCCGTTCTGGACTACGTCGGCATCGACAAGGTGGCCAAGCCGGCCGCGCCGGTGGTCGCCGTCCCGACGACGGCCGGAACGGGGGCGGAGCTCTGCGTCAACAGCGTCATCGCCAACAAAGCCGAGCACAAGAAGCTCGTGGTGATCTCGCCGAACGCGACGCCGCTCTACGCGCTCGAGGATCCGTTGATGACGGTCGGACTGCCGCCCTTTCTCACCGCGATCACCGGCATGGACACCCTCGTCCACGCGATCGAGTCGTTCGTCTGCAAGAACGCGTATCGCGCCAGCGAGCTGCTCGCGCTCGAGGCCGTGAAGTACGCGGCTGAAGCGCTGCCGCGCGCAGTCAAAGACGGCAAGGACCTGGAGGCACGCGACCTGATGATGCAGAGCGTGATCATGGCCACGCTGGCCTTCTCCAATACACGCCTCGGCAACGTCCACGCCATGGCGCTACCGCTCGGCGGCTGGTTCGACGTCGCGCACGGCACGGCTGTCGCCGTGCTGCTCCCGCACGTCATGGCCTTCAACCGCGACAGCGCGCTAGAGAAGTTCGAGACCCTGGCCCAGGCGATGGGCGAGGAGGCGGACGCGCAGAACGCGGTCGATCACGCCTTCCGGCTGAACGAGCAGATCGGTATCCCGAAGCGGTTGCGCGACGTCGGCGTTCGTGATGACGGCATCGAGAGGATGACCGACGATGCGATGAAGAGCGGCAACATCGCCGTGAACCCACGAACGACCGAACGCGCCGACATCATCGCGCTCTACCGGGCGGCGCTGTGAAACTGATCTCGAAACATCCGCGCATCACGGCGGCGGAATTCCGGGAGCTGATCGCTGGACTCCCCGACGCGGAAGGCTACGAGGTCTCCTTGAGGCCGCTGCGCTATCGCACCAGCCCACATCTGGCGGCCGAGACGGACTACGAGGCGCGGACCGTCGTCATCCGTTTGCCCGAACCGTTCTTTCCTTTCGGTGACACCGTGGCCTACGGCGCGAAGCGCGTGGCCGCTAAGGGGCTGCGGTTCATCTGGCTCTCCGAGGGCGTCACGTTCCGCACGCCGCGCGACGTGATCCGCTTCCTCTACTGCCACGAATGGATGCACTGGTTCCTGCACGAGCGTCTCGGCCGCAAGGGTTCGGCGGAGACGACCTGCGATCGCTTCGCGCTGCGCAACTACCTCAAGAAGTTCGTCACCTTCGACGACGCGAAGGCCGCGTTGCGCCGTCAGTCCGAGGATGGCCCGCAGCCGCAGCTCGCCCGCTGAGCACCGGTATCTCTTCGATCTTCGCGCCATCGAGGTCGCCCCAGATGATGCCTCGTGGGCGTTTCGTGCGCCGTGGCCGAAGCACCCGTGTGGGCGTGACGATGAGGTCGACACGAAAGTCATGGGCCGTCTCGGGGAGATCCTCGTCCAGGACCTGCAGGTCATGCACCGTCGTGGCGATCACGGTGGAGGCGTCGACGAGCCCTGCATCCAACAGGAGCGCGAATTCGAGATCGGAGTAACCGCCACCCTTGCCAACCCGCACACCTCTCCGGTTGATTGCGACCGTGCCGCAGATGATCAGATCGATGTGCTCGAGCTCCTCGATGGACGTTGCGCGACCGTATCTCGAAGCGCCCGAGATGCTTGCTGCCATGCGCGGCGTCACGCGCAGGCGCGCTGGATCGAGCCTGAGGAACGGACGCACCGCACGCAGGCGTGGCACCGCCATGTACACGCGCCTTCCCTCCGCCAGCGCCTGCGCCCGGACCGGCAGCTGCGGCGCGTCGGGATTCACTTTCAACGCGCGCGCCGCTTCCCACTCAGGTTGATCCGATAGGAGCGCGGCGGCGCGCTCGGCGCCGACGAAGTTCGGAATGCGACCGTGGGCTCCAGGGAATCGCGCCGCGTGCTCGCGCTCCAGCAGCCGCCACATCCGTTCGCGGACCGCGGCCTTGTCCATCGCCGCTGAGGGTAGGCCCGGTACCCTAACTCGGTGAACGCACCAGTCTTCGTGCGCGATCTGGCCAAGAGCTATCGCGTCCACGAGCGCGAGGAAGGCCTCGGCGCGGCGATGCGCGCGCTGGTGAAGCGACGGTACCGCGACGTGCGCGCGGTGGACGGGATCACCTTCGAGATCGGCGAGGGCGAGGTCGTCGGCTTTCTCGGACCGAACGGCGCGGGCAAGACCACGACGCTAAAGATGCTCGCCGGTCTGCTGTATCCGACGTCCGGGGAAGCGACGGTGCTCGGGCACACACCGTGGCTGCGCGAGTCCCGATTCCTGACCCAGATCACGCTGCTGATGGGGAACCGCTCGCAGCTGGTGTGGGATATCCCAGCCGCGGATTCGTTCCGGGTGCTGCAACAGATCTACGAGATCGGAGAGTCCGATTACCGGGTGCGTCTCGACGAGCTCAGCGACCTCCTCGACCTCGGTCCACTGCTGCACAAGCCGGTCCGACAGCTCAGCCTCGGCGAGCGCATGAAGGTCGAGTTCGCGGCGTCGCTCGTGCATGCGCCCCGCGTGATCTTCCTCGATGAACCGACGATCGGCCTCGACGTCACGGCGCAGACGCGAATCCGGCGCTTCGTCGCCGATTACAACCGGCGCACCGGCGCGACGATCCTGCTGACCAGCCACTACATGGACGATGTGGTAGCGCTGTGCCGCCGCGTGCTGGTGATCCATCACGGCAAGTTGCTCTACGACGGCGGCCTGGCCGACCTCGCGACGCGAATGGCGCCGTACAAGCTCGTCGTGGTGACCCTTGCGGATGGGGCCTCGCCGCGGTTCGACGAGTTCGGTGAAGTCGTCGCCAGCGAAGAGGGGCGCACGACCGTTCGCGTACCACGTGAGAGCGCGGCGGAGCGTACCGCCGCGATCATCCGCGCCTTCGAGCAGCAGGTCGTCGACCTGTCGGTGGAGGATCCGCCGATCGAGGAGGTCATCGACCGCGTCTTCAGCGGGGAGCGGCCTCTTTCTCAGGTGCGCTCGTGAAGCTGCTGCGCATCTACCGGGCGTTGCTGACGGCGCAGCTCCAAGCGACGGCCCAGTACCGCGCTCAGGCCTTCCTCTATGTGCTGTTCTCGGTGATCCGGCCGATCGTGTTTCTCGCGGCGTGGGTCGCGGTGGCCAATGCCCGCGGCGGATCGGTGGGCTCGTTCGACGTCGCCGATTTCGCCGGCTACTTCATCGCGCTCACGCTGGTGAGCCACCTGTGCATGTCGTGGTTCGCGTGGGAGTTCGAGCAGGACGTCGCGCAAGGCAATCTCTCGCCTCGGCTGCTTCGGCCGCTGCATCCGATCCACTACGCCGCAGCCGCCAACATTTCCTACAAGATCGTGACCTCGATCGGGCTGCTTCCGATCTTGCTCCTGGTGGCTGTGAGCTTTCACGCGCGGTTCCAGACCACGCTGGAGCACCTCCTACTTTTCATCCCGAGCATGATTCTCGCCGCGGTCCTGTCGTTCCTCTTCGATTGGGTACAGGCGTCGACCGCGTTCTGGATCACGCGCTCGAGTCAGGTGTCTTTCGTTCTCGGACGGGTGAGCTTCATCTTCGGCGGACAGATCGCGCCGCTGGCGCTGCTGCCGGGCGTCCTCGGCACGATCGCCTACGCGCTTCCGTTCGGATACATGCTGGCTGTGCCGGCCGACATTCTTCGGGGCGGCGTCGATCCGGCGCGAGGGCTGCTGCTCGTCGGCGCGCAGGCGCTCTGGGTGCTCCTGTTCTACGCCGCCCTGCAGCGCGTGTGGCGAGCGGGCGTCCGCGAATACAGCGCGGTGGGTGCCTGAGGTGCGGTACGCGCGGATCGCCGCGATCTTCCTGCGGACCGAGATCCAGTACGCCATGGCATATCGCGCGAACTTCACCTTCGGAATCGTTCGGCTCTTCATCGTCGTCGGGACGAGCATCGGCGCCGCGCTGATCCTGTTCCAGTACACCGACGCCATGAACGGCTGGACGCTTCCGCAGATGATCGCGCTCCTCGGTGTCTATTACCTCGTGCAAGGACTCGCTGACCTGATGTTCATGCCCAGCGTCACGAAGCTGATGGAGCAGGTTCGCCTGGGGACGCTCGACTTCGTCCTGCTGAAGCCGGCGAACAGCCAGTTCCTCGTCAGCACGCGCTACGTCGAGCCGACACAGATCGCGAGCGTGATCGTCGGCGCGGCGGTCGTCGCTCTCGGCGCGTCGCGGATGCAGCCGTCGCCAGCGCTCTCCGACGCGCTCTCGTTTGCCCTCGCGCTCGCCTGCGGCGTCGCGCTGGTGTACTCGCTCCTCATCGCCATAGGTACGTTGGCGTTCTGGTTCGTGCGGATGGACAACCTGCTCGTGATCTTCTCCAGCCTCATCGAGGCCGGGCGGTTCCCCGTGGACATCTATCCCGGATGGCTGCGTGCGACGCTTTCGACGCTCGTCCCGATCGGCATCGCGGTGACGGTGCCGGCGCAGGCGATATCGGGACGCGTTGATGCGCTCGGGCTGGCAACGATCGTCCTCGTCGGCGCGGGCTCACTCGTCTTCACGGCGTGGTTCTGGCGGCGCGGGCTCCGCTCCTATACCGGAGCGAGCGCGTAATCTCATGAGCGTGATGCCATCTGCTGGACGCGTCTTGCTGCTGGCGTCCGGAGTCGCGGTGCTGTTCGGGCCACTGCTCATCGCGACACAGCTCGCCCGCTACGTCCCCGTCGACTGGCTGGCGTGGGTACCGCTCGCGCTTGCGCTGCTGCTCAGCTGGTCCGTTCTCGCGCCGCGGTAGCCACGCTCGCGAGTCGTTCCAGCTCATCGGCGGCCCGATCTGCACCACCGCCGGCCTGGAGCGTGGCCCCGAGTTCCACCGCGCGGCGGCGATAACCCGGATCCATCAGGACCGCCGTCGCCGCGTCGCGGAGGTCGGCGGCGCTCACCTGAGCGCGCAGCGTCCGTCCGGCGCCAAGCGCAGCCACGCGCCGCGCCACGATGAGCTGGTCGTGCACCTGCGGGTACACCACCAACGGCACGCCGAAGTACAGCGCCTCGTTCACGCTGTTCATGCCGCCGTGGGTGACGAACAGCGTGGTCCGCCGCAACAGCGCGAGCTGCGGCACAAAGGCGCGGACATGGACCCTCGGGCCGAGTGGCCCGAGGCTTGCCGAGTCGACCGAATCGCCTACTGACAGGACCAGGGGCTCAGGGCGCTCGGCGAACGCCTCGATGGCCGCGCGGAAGAATTCCGGACGCCGGTTGAACAGCGTTCCGAGTGAGACGTAGATCAGCGGGCCGCGTGGAAGGCCCTCGAGGTCGGTGTCCGACAGCTGTTCCTGGCGCAGCGCCGCACCGACGAACGCGTATGTCTCGTCGAACAGGTCGCCGAACGGTTGCAGCTCACGCGAGGTGAACACGAGGTTCAGCCGCTCGCGAGCCGACCAGATCTCGCCGGCACGCGGCGGCGGCGCGCCGAACCGGCGCCGGAGCGAGCGGCGGACGCGCTCGAAGGCGAGCACTTCCGGCAAGGCCGCGGCGACCTGACCCAGCCCGTATACCAGCAGCGCGGGATCGCGCCGGATGACGCGGTCGTCGATGACGAATGTCGAGATCGAGGCCGCTGCGGGAATGTGCAGCACGCGTGCGACGTATGCGCCCCATACGGCCAGCGCGTCGTGCACGACGACGTCCGGTCTGTCCGCGGTGAGCGCGTCGATGAGCGCCGGCAGCACGCGCGCGGTGACCTCCATCAACAGCCGGGCCAGCCGGATGAGGTTGTCGGCCGCCTGACGCGCCTCGTAGTCGGGTAGGTCGGGATAGGCACGGAAGCGCGCGCCACTCCGTTCGACCGCTGCCCGGAACTGTTCGAACGACCAGTACTCGATGCGGTGACCGCGCCGCGCCAACTCGGCGACGACGGCCAGGGTGGGATTGGTATGACCGTGGGCGGGAACGTTGAGGAAGGCGAACTTAGCCGCGTGACCAAGCGTACGCGCGCTCGTTCCGGCGCGCGCCTCTAGACTGCCGCGCCAGATGCCGATCAAGGCCGTCATCTTCGACCTCGACGGCGTTCTCTATCGCGGCGACCAGGCGTTGCCGGGTGCCGCCGAGGTCGTCGAGCGGCTACGCCATGCGGGCAGGCGCGTGATGTACGCGACGAACAACTCGACGCGCACGCGCCAGGAGTACGTGACGCGGCTTCGTGGCTTCGGGTTCGAGTGCGAGATCGACGATGTGGTCACCAGCGCCTGGGCAACTGCGCGGTACATCGTCCAGAAGGGTCTACGCCCGCGCGATCCGCTCGTCGTCGGCATGGAGGGTTTTCGCACGGAGCTGCGCGATGCCGGCGTGCTCGATCACGAACATGCCGTGCCGCGACCGTTCACCAACGCGTCCAGCCCCCCGGCGGACATGGTCGTCGTCGGCCTGCACCAGGCCGTGACCTACGACGACCTCGCTGAGGCACAGCGCGCGCTGATGGCCGGAGCGCCATTCATCGCCGCAAACAAGGACACCGCGTATCCGGTGGAAGGCGGGCGGCTGCTGCCCGGTGCCGGCGCGATCGTCGCCGCGCTCGAGACCGCCAGCGGCAGAGTCGCGGTCTGTGTCGGAAAGCCCGAGCCGTTCATGTTCCAGGAGGCGCTGCGCCGCGCCGGCGCCTCCGGAGGCGAAGCGATCGTCGTCGGCGACAGCCTGCAGACCGATGTGCTCGCGGCGCATCGCGTCGGCGCCATCGGCGTGCTCATCACCACGGGCGTGACCAGCGAAGCGGCCGCGACGTCCGGAGACGGCGTTCGCGCGGATAGCGTGATCGGGTCGCTCGGCGAGCTCTTGAAGCTGCCGGTGCTGGCCGATCGACCAAAATAGGAGGTGACGATGCCGCGCTTTCAGATCCTTCCCACCGAGCAGCGTTTCTTCGATCTATTCGAGCAGCACGCCAACACGCTGGTGCTCGCCGCGCAGCGACTGCGCAGCCTGGTCGAGGACTACACCGACGTGGAGGGCAAATTCGCGCAGCTCACCGAGGCCGAGCACCAGGGCGACTTCATCACGCACGAGATCATCGACCTTGCTCGGCGCTCCTTCACGACACCGTTCGATACCGAAGACATCACGCGCATCGCTTCCGCGGTCGACGATTCCATCGACGGCATCGAAGCGGCGGGTGACGCGCTCCTACTGTGGAAAGTCGAGAAGCCAAAGCCCGAGGCGGCCCGCCTCTGCGCGATCATCGAAGAGCAGGCGAAGCAGCTCGCCTCCGCGATGCCAAACCTACGCGACAAACGCCGATATCCCCAGGTTCGCGAGCACATCGTCGAGGTGAATCGGCTGGAGAACGACGCCGATCGCGTACTGCGCGCGGCTCTTTCAACGCTCCTGTCCGATCACCGCGACATCTTCGATCTCATGCGCTGGAAGGAGATCTACGAGCAGCTCGAGGACGCGACGGATCGATGCGAGGACGTCGCCGACGCGCTCGAGGGTGTCACCGTGAAACATGGATAGTGGTCTGATCCTGCTGGCGATCGTCGTGATCCTCGCGGTCTCATTCGATTTCATCAACGGCTTTCACGACACCGCGAACGCCATCGCCACGGTCATCGCCACGCGCGTACTGAAGCCCTGGCAGGCGATCCTGATGGCCGGCGGACTCAACTTCGTCGGCGCGCTCACCGGGACCGCGGTCGCGGCGACCGTGGGAAAGGGAATCCTCGACCCGACCGAGGTGACGCAGCCGATCGTCATGGCGGCGCTCGTAGGCGCCATCTGCTGGAACTTATTGACGTGGTATTACGGCATTCCGTCGAGCTCCAGCCACGCCCTTGTCGGTGGCCTCGTCGGCGCCGGGATCGCCGCCGACGGCCTCGGCGCCCCGCTGTGGGGGACGATCGGGCAAAAGACCGTCCTCCCGTTCGTCGTCTCTCCGCTGATCGGTTTCGCCGTCGCGTTCGTCGGGATGATCGTGGTGCTCAACATGTTCCAGCGGGCCAGCCGTTTTTCCATGGGCGCGATCTTCGGACGGGCGCAGCTGCTCTCCTCCGCGTTCATGGCGTACAGCCACGGCGGCAACGACGCGCAAAAGACGATGGGCGTCATCACGCTGGCGCTCGTCTCGTACGGCGCGATCCCGCGGGAGACATTCCAGGTGCCGACGTGGGTCATCCTCACGTGCGCGGTCGCGATGGGCCTCGGCACCGCGGCGGGCGGCTGGCGGATCATCCGCACAATGGGCACGAAGCTCACCCGCCTGGAGCCAGTTCGCGGTTTCGTGGCCGAGACCGCCGCCGGAATGATCATCGAGATCGCTTCTCGTCAGGGCTTCCCGCTCTCGACGACGCACGTGATCGGCTCGACGATCCTCGGTGTGGGCGCGACGCGCGGCGCGTCCGCGGTGAGATGGAATGTCGCCGGGAACATCGTCACGGCGTGGATCATCACCATTCCGGCCGCGGCGACGGTGGCATTCGTCTCGTACCGCATCCTCGCGCTGTTCGGACTTCGCTGACGACGTTGACCGCTTTGTATGACCCGGCGTGACGCGCGAGTCTTCCCATGGCGCCTAACAAGACGCGCGTCCTCTTCCTTTGCGTCCACAACAGCGCCCGATCGCAGATGGCCGAGGGTCTGCTGCGCCGGCTTGGCGGCGACCGCTTCGAGGTCGTGAGCGCTGGGGTCGAGGCGACCTTCGTCAAACCGCTCGCGATCCAGGCCATGCGCGAGATCGGGATCGACATCTCCGCACAGCGGTCGAAGAGCGTCGAGGAGCTGATGAACGACGAGTTCGATACGGTCGTGACCGTGTGCGGCGAGTACGAGTCCTGCCCGATCCCGCCAAAGAACAAGCGCCTGCGGCACTGGCCGTTCGAGGACCCCTCGCGCGGCGAAGGCATCGAGGCCTACCGCAACGTCCGTGATGGGCTCAAGCGCATGATCGAGATCGAGCTGCTGTAAGCGGAACCGTCGCCGGCGCCGCCGCGTTATCTGCGCGATGGCACAACTCCGCATGGTCCTGCTCGCCGCGCTGCTGATCGCGGGCGCGTGCGGCAGTGCGGCCGGCGGCGATCCCTCGCCGACGATCGGCACCAGTGTCGTGGTGACGATGGCGTCAGACCGCCAGACCGTGACCGCGCATGTCGGCGACCACATTCAGATCGCGCTAGGCGACACCTACAGCTGGCAGCTCGATCCGCCTGACGGCGTCGTCCTCGTTCATCCGCTGCAGAACTACATGCTCGTGCGCGGCACCCAGGCGATCTGGCTCGCCGGTACGGCGGGCCGCTCTGCGCTACACGCCACGGGGACGGCGGTGTGCGCAAGCGGGCAGCCGTGTCCGATGTTCGCCGTTCTTTTCAGCGCCGACGTCATCGTCCTCCCGTAGCCCTCGCGACGGCAGGTCAGCTCGCTGCCTGTTCGGGGACGAAGGTAAATGATTTGAGAAGCCGCAAACCAAGGAGTCCGGCCAGCACAAGCAAGGATCCACCGAGTCCGTAGACCAGTTCAATTCCGAAGGCCTGCACGATTACGCCGCCGATCGCGAGCGACAGGAGTTGCATGACACTCCAATCGACGTCGAGCAACGTGAACGCGCGTCCTCGCATGGACTCCGGTATGACGTTCTGGATGGTCGAGTTGAAAACGACCATTCCCGTCGAAGTGTTGAGCCCGTACACGAATAGGATCGCCAACGCGATCGGGAATGGTGTGATGATCGCCAGCAGGATGTCGCCGATGCCGCGGATCACATACGGGATGAAAAGCCACCCTGCGTTTCGGTAATCGGCGGTAAGGGCATTGGGGATGAGCGGTCCGATCAGCGCCCCGACGCCGATGGCAGCGATCAGCCAGGCGAAACCTTCAGGTGGCTGATGCAGATGGCGTTCCGACAGCACCACGAGCATCGCTCCGGTGGCGCCGACCGCGAGCGATGCGATGGATTGGACCAGCAGCAGCCGGGACATGAGGTAGTTCCGCCGCGCGTAAGCGAAGCCGACGAGAGCATCGGAGAAGTACGAGCGCAGTCCGCTTTTGCCATCCGAGATCTGTCCAGCATGTGCCGGAATGTGAAGCCGAGCGATGAGAGCCGCCGAGAAGACGAAGCTCCCCGCATTCAACGCGAAAGCTGGTGCTGTGCCGACGACGGCGATCACGCCACCGGCGATTGAGGCACCGACGATCTGTACCAGCTGCGTCGTTGACCAGGACACAGAGTTGGCCGCCAGTCGCTGCTCGGGCGTGGTGAGCACCGGTATGACAGCGTTGGTCGTCGGATTGAAGAAGACGCCGCCGGCCGAAAGACCCGCGGCGACGACGTAGGCGTGCCAGACGCCCTGCGGCCAGATGAGCGTAACGACCAGCGCCGCACGAAATAGGTCCGCACCAATGAGTACGGACTTCCGATCAAAGCGATCGATGACGACGCCGGCTATTGGTCCGAGAACGAGGACCGGGATGATCTCTGTCGCGACGAGACCAGCGACGGCAAGCCCTTGTCCCGACAATTCAAAGACAAGAACGACCAGCGCGATGTAATGGAGAGTGTCTCCGAAGTTCGATACGAGCTGCCCGAGCCATAACGGGAAATACCGCGGGCTCCGGACGATGGAGGCATAGTCGGTGCCGACGCGACGTATCGCGGTAAGCGCCATCTCGCGATTGTCGCGCGTGATGCGGTGGACGACCGGATCGCGACCGTACACTCGCGCTCGTGCGCCGCACGCTGCACTACGGCTTCATCGTCGTCGCCGTCGTCTTCGCCGCGCTCGTCGTCTCGGCCGCCGTCCGTGGCGCGGCCGGCGTGCTGATCGCGCCCCTCGAGGCCGAGTTCGGCTGGGACCGCGCGTCGATCTCGCTGGCGGTCGGCATCGGCATCCTGGCCTTCGGTCTCGGCGCGCCGCTGGGCGGCACGCTCATCGCCCGCTTCGGGACGCGCGGTCTCTTCATCGCCGGCGTGCTGCTTCTGACGGTCGGCACGGCGGCGCTGACCTTCGTGCGCGAGCTGTGGCAGTTCTTCGCGCTGTACGGGATCGTGCTCGGGCTCGGCACCGGCGCCGTCAGCCAGGCGACCGCGACCACGATCGCGGCCCGCTGGTTCCGCTCGCACCGCGGCCTCGTCATCGGCCTTTTCGGCGCCGCGACGTCCGCCGGGCAGCTGGTGTTCATTCCGTCGATGACCGCGCTCACCGCGAGCTCAGGCTGGCGCAGCGGCGTATTGCTGCTTGCCGCTGTCGCGGCCGTTGCGCTCGTGCCTTTGGCACTTTTCCTCCGCGAGCGCCCCGCGGATGCGGGCACCCGCGCGTTCGGTGAGGGCGAGTTGGTCTCGGTCGCGGAGCGCGCCGAGGACGCGCGTCACACGCCGGTCCGCACCGCGCTTCGGACCGCGGATTTCTGGCTGCTGGCGGGATCGTTCTTCGTCTGTGGCTACACCTCGAACGGCCTCGTCGGTACCCATCTCATTCCCCATGCCCTGGATCACGGCTTCACCGCTGTGACGGCGGGGAGCGCGGTCGGGCTGATGGGCGGCATGAACATCGTCGGCACGCTCGCGTCGGGCTGGCTCTCGGATCGCTTCGACAACCGCAAGCTGCTCGCGGCGTATTACGGCTTTCGGGCGATCTCGATCGCCTGGCTGCCGTTCATCTTCGAGTACCAGTGGCTGTTCCTATTCGCCGTCGTGTATGGACTGGATTGGATCGCCACCGTGCCGCCGACGGTGAATCTCACCGCCGCGCGGTTCGGGCAGGCCTCGCTCGGCACGCTGTACGGGCTGATCTTCTTCTCGCACATGGTCGGCGCGGCCCTCGCGGCCTACGCCGGCGGTTTCTTCCGCGAGACCCTCGGCGACTACCACCTGATCTTCCTCTCGGCGGCGATCCTCGGATTCATCGCCGTCACGCTGGCACTCCGCATCAGCACCGGCGGCGCCCGCGTGGTGGAGCCCGCTCCGGCTTACTAGGGTCCGAAGAAACGCTTGCGCAGGTCTTCGAGCTGCTGCCGCAGCTGGTCGAGCGCTCCCGGTACGCCCTGCGGCGCGATCTCGACCTCGCCGGTGTCGCGATTCAGGCGCAGCTGGTCGCCCGGTCCGACGGCCGCTTTGACCGCGGAGCGCTTCGCCGTGATGGTGAAGACGACGACGTCGTCTTCGGGAACGACGGAGGCGACGCGCAGCTTGCCGTTCGGCATGGCTCTGATGACCGCGCGCACGTCGGCGTCGGTGGCGAGGTCGGGTCCCTCTTTTGGCAGAACGTTGTGCACCGTGCGGCCGACGGCGTCGAAGAACTCGCCCGGGATCCGCGAGGCTGACGACAGCGCCCCGATGGCGACGACTGATACCACGATGACGACGACCAGCCCGATCGTGAATTGCATCGCCCAGAGCGGTACGAATCGACGCATCGCGCGACTGTGCCACGGCGCGGGTGACGGCGAATCTGCCGCTTGGGGGTAGGCGGGGCTGTTTTCTCGGGTCGCGGCCGAGCAGACCAGCCGTGGCACGCCGGTTGCACAAGCGAGGGCGTGCTGATCTTCGCTCTGGGCCTCTGTGTCGGCGTTGTCCTCGGGACGATCATCGTCGGCTTCCTCGCCGTCAGCGCCTACGACCGCGGTTTCGACGACGCCCTGGAGCGCCGCGGCGACCGGATCGCCGAGCTGCGGGCGCGGCACATCGCCGTCGCGCGCCGGCTGCGCGATCGCGCCCGCGCCTCCTAGCTAGAGCAGCTTTCTGACGCGGCGCGACAATCTCTGAATGTCCTCTCTGAAGGTCGTTGTCGTCGGCGGCGGTCTCGGCGCACCTCTGGTCATGCGCGGCTTGCGCGAGCGCGAATGTGACCTCACCGGGCTCATCGCCGTGACCGACTCCGGCCGCTCGACGGGAAAGATCCGCATCGCCCTCGACGTGCCGGCTCCGGGCGACATCCGCAACGCGCTCACCGTCCTCGCCGACGGCGATCCGACGCTGATCGCGCTGATGCAGCACCGCTTCGCGACCGAGCGCAGCGAGGATCTCGACGGCATGGCCTTCGGCAATCTGTTCCTGGCGGCGCTGACGCAGCAGGAGGGCTCCTTCCTACGGGCGGTGGAGGAGGCGAGCCGGCTGCTTCGGCTGCGGGGCCGGGTCCTGCCGGTCACGCTCTACAACACGCACCTGTGCGCCGAGCTCGCCGACGGCACGGTCGTCGAGGGCGAGGTGAACGTCCGCGGCGTGGACAAGGCGCCGATACGCCGGCTGTACCTCTCGGAGGACGGCGTGGAGCCGGTGCATGGCGCGATCGAGGCCATCGCCGAGGCCGACCTCATCGTGCTCGGGCCGGGAAGCCTGTACACGACGGTCTGCGCGTGCCTGCTGGTGAAAGGGATCTCGCGCGCGATCGCGCACAGCGATGCGCTCGTGGTGTACGCCGCGAACACCACACGACACCCCGGTCAGACGGACACGCTATCGCTGAGCGACCATGTCGCCGAGGTGTTGCACTACGTCGGCGGCGCCGGGGTCGACGTCGTCCTGGTGAACGACGATCCGCCGCCCGAGAAGCTGCGCGAGCACTACGCGCGGCAGGGCCTCGTGTATCTGGAGCCAAACGAAGCCGAGCTGGAACGCATCCGTGCCCTCGGTGTCGAGCCGGTGCTGGCGCCGGTCATCGACAAGTGGAGCCCGCCGCGAGAGCTGTGGAAGAAGTTCGACACCATCCGCCACCACCCCGAACGAGTCGCGGACGCGCTGCTGCGTCTATACGCTGAACGGCGGGTGGCCGCCGCATGATCGCCTCCATTCGCCGGCACCTCGTCTCGGTCAACGACCTCGACGCCGCGGACATTGAGGATCTCCTCGGGAACGCGGCGCAGCTGAAGCGCGACCGCCGGCCGTCGCCGCCGCCGCTGTCGGGTAGGGTTGCGGCGCTGATCTTCGAGAAGCCAAGCCTTCGAACGCGCATGTCATTCGACGTCGCGATGTACGAGCTCGGCGGGCACGCGGTGTACCTCTCTCCGGCGGAGGTCGGTCTCGGTCGCCGCGAAAGCGTGGCCGACGTCGCACGCGTCGTCAGCCGGTACTCGGACATCGCGATCCTGCGGACCTTCGCGCACGAGACGATGGAAGAGTTCGCGCGCTATTCCACCGTGCCCATCGTCAACGGCCTCTCCGATCTGGAGCATCCCTGTCAGGGTCTGTCGGACCTGTTCACGCTGGCCGAAGCGAAGGGCCGGCTACGAAACCTCACGCTGGCGTACGTCGGCGACGGGAACAATGTCGCGAACGCGTTGGTGCTCTGCGCCGCGAAGACGGGCCTGCGTCTGCGGATCGCCTGTCCGGAAGGGTACGAGCCCGATCCGCGCTACCTTGCGCGGGCGCGCGAGGAAGAGGCCGATCTCGTCATCTACCACGACGCGCGGCAAGCCGTCGACGGCGCCGACGCGATCTACACCGACGTGTGGACCTCGATGGGGCAGGAGGCCGAATACGAGCGCCGCCGGCACGCCTTCCACGGTTTCCAAGTGAACGCGCAGCTGCTGGCGCTGGCGCGACCGGATGCCATCGTGCTGCACGACCTGCCGGCGCACCGCGGCGAGGAGATCACCGACGACGTCATGGACGGGCCGCAGAGCGTCGTGTTCGAGCAGGCCGAAAATCGTCTGCACATGCAGAAGGCGATCCTGATCGCGCTGCTCGGTCGCATCAATGGCTGAGCGCGTCATCCTCAACGACTGCTGCGAGGACTGGATCATCGAGTGGGGGCCGTTCTACGACAAGGGCATGGGCTTCTCCTGTCCGGAGTGCGGGACCGCTTGGCGCGCCGAGGGCGAGGCCCGCTTCCGGCGCGTCGACGACGAACAGATCTTCCGGCGCCGCGATCGGCGGGCCGGCGTTGGCGCATTTCCGTACCTCGGCTCGGAAGATGGCATCGAGCCGCTGACCGAGCGGTGCTGCGCGAAGATCCTGCTGTCGCAGGGCGCGCGCATGGAACCCGGCGACTTCACCTGTCCGGTGTGCCGGACCGAATGGCGCGTCGCGTCGGCGCGGCTGCACGGCCTGCGCCTGCCGACGTTCTCCAAGCGCGGCCTGCATGAGCCGCTCACGCTGCAGCAAGGCCGCACCCGCACCTTCCTTGTCGGCGTCTCGCACTACTCGCCGCCGCGCGAATGACCGCGCCGTTGGCGGTCTCGGGAGGGACCGACGGCCGCGGAGTTTGAGTGGGGAACGCGGACCTACCTTTTCGGTGTGCTCAACGTCACGCCAGACTCATTCAGCGGCGACGGCACGCTCGACCCCGCGGCGGCGCTCGGTCATGCGCTGGCGATGCGCGCCGAGGGCGCGGACGTCATCGATGTCGGCGGCGAATCGACGCGGCCCGGCCACGCGCCCATCTCCGCCGCGGAAGAGTTGCGACGTATCGAGCCGGTGATCGCGTCGCTGGTCGAGCGCGGTCTTCTCGTCAGCATCGATACGCGGAAGGCGGCCGTGGCGCAGCGCGCGCTCGAGCTCGGCGCGCGGATCGTCAACGACGTTTCCGGACTCGCTGATCCCGACATGGCGGCGGTGGTCGCGCGTTCGCGCGCGTGGGTCGTGCTGATGGACGATCGCGACGTGCGCGACGCCGAGGATCCCGTGGGTCTGGTGCGGGACGATCTCGCCGCGCTGGTCGAGCGCGCCGGCCGTGCCGGGATCGATCGTGAGCGGGTGATCCTCGATCCGGGGTTCGGGTTCGGCAAGGGGCCGCGCGAGAACCTCGCGGTGCTTCGCGAGATCGGTCGCCTGCGCGAGCTGCGGCTGCCGCTGCTTGTCGGCACGTCGCGGAAGAGCACTATCGGAAAGGTGCTCGGCGGTCTTCCCGTCGAGGAGCGCGGCGCGGGGACCGCCGCGACGGTCGCGATCGCCATCGCGTTCGGCGCCGATGCGGTCCGCGTGCACGACGTGCGCGAGATGGCCCGCGTGTCGCGCATGGCCGACGCGATCGTGCGCGGATGAGCCGGGCCGCCATCGGGCTGGGCAGCAACATCGGCGATCGCGAAGCGATGCTGCGGGCTGCGATCGTCGGGCTCGCGTCCGTCGGTCGTGTCGAAGCGGTGTCCTCGCTATACGAGACCGCGCCATGGGGCGTGACCGATCAGCCCGCGTTCGTCAATGCCGCGGTGCTCCTCGATACCGATCTCCCGCCGGGGCGGCTGCTCGAGGCGCTGCTCGGGATCGAACGCGAGCTCGGCCGAGATCGCGCCGTCGAGCGGCGCTGGGGTCCGCGCGCGATCGATCTGGACCTGCTGCTGTACGACGATCGCGTCGAGGACGGCGAGGCGCTTGTGCTCCCACATCCGCGACTCCACGAACGCGGATTCGTTCTGGTGCCGCTGGCCGAGATCGCGCCCGAGCTCGTGCATCCGCGCCTCGGCGTCACCGTCGCCGAGCTTGCGCGGCGCGCCGGCTCACGGGGCGTCCGCCGCCTGGGTGAGGGTCGCCGACCGCTCGCTCGCTAGCATCGCGTCGCTATCACCGATCGCCTCGCCCTCATCGTGCTCGCGACGGCGCTCCTCGTCTTCACCAACGAGAGCGGGTTCTCGCACGAGACGACGGGCGTGGGTTGGGACGTCGCCGTCGCGCTGGCCGCCTTCTTCGCGCTGTTGCTGATCGCGTCGCGGACGGACGTTCCGTCGTGGTCGAGCCGGCTCGCGTTCGGGTGCGCCGTCGCCGCGGACGGCGTGGCCGCGTTCCGCATCGGCGGTGGCGCCGGCGCGCTGATCGTCGTCGCCGCGATCGTGCTGATCCCGATGCGCGCCTCTCGCTTCGGTCTGCCACCGCTGGTGCTACTGGCGTCGCTTGCGGCGAACTACTCCTTGCTCCGCGCGCTCGCGGATCCGCAGCGGGCGAGCCCGCTCCCCGGAGTCGAGGCCGTCGTCGCCATCGCGCTGCCGGTCCTCACCCTACCGTTCGCTGTGCGCGACGAGCCGCTGCGACTGTTGCGCTGGGGCGTGTGGCTGACGGGGACGGGGATGCTCGCGCTGCTGACGGAGCGGTACTTCATCCGCGTCTCCGCGTCGATCGCGCCAGACGACGTCTTTATCACTCTCGCCGGCGCGGTGTTGCTGCTGCTCTCGACGGTCATTCGTCGGGACGCCTTGTCCCGCGTCGTCGCCGCGTCCGGTGTTGCGGCCATCGTGCTGGTGATGCTGCTGATGCTCCAGGGATCGCACTACGTCAGCGACACCGCGGTCTCGATCGATGCTGCGGCGCGGGCGGTCCTGCACGGCGAGAACCCGTACGTCACCGTGGACATCGTCGAAGCCACGCGGGCGCGCGGTCTGTCCGATCAGCTATTCACGCCGTTCGCCGACTCGAACGAGGTCGAGCGTCGGTATCCGTATCCGGCGGGGTCGTTCCTGCCGTCGACGCTGTTGTTCGCGCTCGGCCTCGACGACGTGCGCTATGGCTTCCTGGCTTTGCTGGCCGCGCTCTACCTGGTGTTGATCTTCCGCGTGCCGCGGACGTTCGCGCCATATGTTTCCGGCCTCGCTCTGGTCGACATCATGGCTCAGCGTCAGGTTGCGCTCGCTGGCGTGGAGCCGTCATGGGCGCTGTTCCTTGTGCTCGCGATCGCGCTGCCGCGGCTTTCCGGCGTCTTCGGCGGCCTGTCGGCGGCCGCGCGGCAGACGGCGTGGCTGTATCTGCCGTTCCTGGCCGTTGATCGCGCGCGTGTCGGCGCCGGCGCACTCGCCCGCTGGGTCGTCGCGGTGGCCATCATCTTCGCCGTCGTCAATGTGCCATTCGCCGTGGGTGCGCCGAGCCAGTGGCTATCGGATTCGACGGCGCCGGTGTTCGCGGCGTACGTGCCCCTGGGCTTCGGTGTGATCCGCTTCTCTACCGACGGACCATTGCCGTTCGCGCCGCGGGTGGCGTACACGATCGCGCTCGGCATCGCGTATGTATTGGCACTGTGGACGTACTGGCGGCATCGGCCGGCGTGGCGATACGGACTCGCAGTCCTGCCGGTGGCCCCGCTCTACTTCGCCTGGCGGAGCCTGCAGAACTACTTCATGTTCGCGCCGTTCTTTCTGGTCTCCTTGATCGCGGAGGATCCCGAGGTGCGCAGCCAGCGCATGTAGTGCTTGTGGCACAGCCCGCGGCCGCGATGAGGAGAGCTGCAGCCGTCGATAGTGCAGTGGGGCGGTGCGGGGATCAGTCTGAGGTAGCGGAGAGCATCGCGCGCTTTGAAGGCATCATCGATCTCGTGCTTTCGTCGGTCGCCCATCAATGGCCGCAACCGCCGCATCAAGACTTCCGCGCGTCGCGATCCGAGAACAGTGCCGTAACCGGTACGCCATCCACGGTCTGGCCCGCGATCGTCACGGTAGAGCCGACTGGACTTCATCAGCTCGCGCGCATGCTCGACTACGTCTCGATCAGTCATCTTCAGTTCGAGGCGTATTTGTGCAGGTCGGCGGCGCGGACCAGCTCGGAACGTCCCTTCGCCCTCCAGCAGGCCCGCGAGCCAATGGATCCGACCCGGCTCGTCTTCAACGAGACGCAGACTCGGATCGAGCGTGTCCGTCGTCGGTCGGTCAGCCGTTCCGCCGCGGCTTTTCAACCAAGCGTTGTAGTGCGTGCGACACATGCCGCGCCCCATTGAGGGCCGACGGCACCGCTCGACGGCGCAGTCGCCGCGTCCCTCACGCACGACCTTCGACGCCGTGTACGTGGCGAGAGCCGATCCGATGTCGCGCGACCTCCGATCGCCCATCAGAGGACGCAGGCCGAGCATGAGCTGCACCGCTCGCGAGCCTTTGAGCGTGATACGGAAAACGCGCTTGTAGCCGCGCTCGGGATAGCGATCGATGATCGTGACGGAGGCGTTGAGCAGGTGGGCGGCGTGACGAATGACGTCCTCGTCGCACATTTCAACTTTGACGATCGGCAGATTCGGCGATGACGGCGGGCCCTTCATGAAGCTGCCTTCGCCCTCGAGAAGTCCGGCCAGCCAGTGAGCGTCGGTATTCGTCAAGTCCATTCCGTATGAGACATCGGCTCTGACTTGTCCTGAGCGCACGGTTACAATGTGTGTGTTCCCGTTTTCGTGGAGTCGCTGGTGTATTGGTAGCACTAGAGGTTGTGGACCTCTCGGGAGCGGATCGTAACCGCTGCGACTCCCAGTTCTAGTCGCTCTTCTTCTCTCCCTTTCCTCCACCCGGTCCGGGTCCGACGATGTATACGGTCGCGTGCGCTCCGCGCTGGAACTGCGAACCCGGAGCCGGATCCTGCCGAACCACCGTCTGCCCTGTTCCACGCGCCGTGGGATCGACGATCCATGAGACCGGAGACGCGAACCCCGCCTGAATCAACGTGTTCGCGGCGTCGTTCAGGCTCTTGCTCCTGACATCCGGCGCGGTCGGCGCGGCCGCGACCGTCAGCGTCACGGTGTCGCCGCTGCGCGCCGTCGCGTTCGGCGCGGGTGATTGATCGACGACTTTGCCGATATCGGTCCACGACGCGCGATCCTGCTCGCGGGCGGCGAGGCCGCGCTGCGACAGCGCTGCGACGGCCTGCTGGTAAGTCATGCCGCGGACATCAGGCACCGCGGTCGGGCCGATCGATACCGCCGCGCCGAACGTCTTGAAGAACAGATAGAGCGCCAACACCACCGCGAGCACCGCGAGCAGAGCGAAGATCGAGCGGCGGTCGTAAAGCGGCTCCCGCTGGCGCGCGAGACCCGGAAACGGCGTGACGACCGTCGAATCGCGATCGCGCGCGGCAGCGATGAACGCGTCGGCGAACGCCCCCGCGCTCGGATAGCGGTGCACCGGATCCGGATCGAGCGCGCGCGACACCGCGAGATCGACAGCCGGTGACACGCCGAGACGCACGGACCGAAGTCGTGGCACGGTCTCGAGCCGCGCGCGAAGCAGCTGCTGCGTATCGGCCGAGTCGAACGCCGGCATGCCGGCGATGAGCTCGTAGGCCAGAAGCCCAAGTCCGTACACGTCGCTGCGTGGCGTCGGCGCTTCGCCGCGGACGACCTCGGGCGCCACGTATCGCGGCGTGCCGACCAAGTCGTGATCCGGCGCGCTCTCGACGGCGCGGGCGATGCCGAAGTCGGTGAGCTTGGCCACACCGTCGCCGTCGACGATGACGTTCCCCGGCTTGACGTCGCTATGGACGATCCCGCGTGCATGCGCGGCGTCGAGCGCGTCGGCGACCTGTGAGACCACACGCGCGGCCTGATCCACCGAGAGCGCGCCGCGGGTCCGCACCATTTCGTCGAGCGTCGAGCCGCGGACCAGCTCCATGACGATGAACGCGGGTCCGTCGGCGACGGCGTCGTAGACCGTGACGACGTTCCGGTGCGAGATCGCCGCCGCGCGGCGGGCTTCGTCGGTGAAGCGGCGACGGAACGCATCGTCGGTGTCCTCGTGCAGCAGCTTCACCGCCACCTCGCGTCCGAGCCGCTCGTCGATGCCGCGCCACACGTCGGAGACACCGCCGCGGCCGATGCGCTCGATCAGGCGGTATCGGCCGCCGAGAAGCTGAGCCTCGCGCTCGGGCTGACGCATCGCCGCGGTGTTGTCGTTGCCAGGCATCTACCTCATCGTCCTCCACCCGAGCGAGCGAGCAAAAGAGATGCCGGACTGCGGTCGAGCGGGGCATCGTTCTCTTCTTTGGAGAGGACAGGCCTGTTCCGTACTCTGTCCGACAGTGTTCGTGCGCACTCTGGTGACGCTCGTCCTTTCCGCTTGCGTGCTCGCGGTATCCGCGGCGCCGGTCTTCGCGGACACTCCGACGCCGACTCCGAGCGCTTCGCCGCCGCAAACCGGATCACCGCTACCGCCGTCGCCCCGCGCGTCGCCGTCGGCGGCATCGGCCACGCCGTCAGCCGGGTCGCCGATCAACAGTCCATCGCCATCGCCTTCGGATGCTGTCAGCGCGAACGATGCCAGCGCGGCGGCCGCGCTGCAGGCCGCGCAGGACGCGCTCCAGGCGACATCTCTCTTGGAGCGCATCCAGGCCATGGGTCGATACCTCGCGGCCGAGCTCAAGGCGCTCGATGCGCACCGCAAGGCGCTGGACGATGAGCGGGCGACCACCCAGGCGCGCCTCAACACGACGGAGGCCCAGATCGCTGACGAGCAGCGCCACCTCGACGAGCTCCTCCGGACGGAGTACCGCGAATCACGCACAACGCCGCTCGAGGAGCTGCTTGGGAGCGGGTCCTTCATCGACGGCCTCGTGCACGTCGCGCAGCTTTCGGAGCTCGAGACCGAGCGGCGAGAGGTCGTCGCACACTTGACCTCGCTCCAGTCCGATCTCAACGCCGAACGCGCGCGCCTCGATCGCGACGCCGCGGACGTGTCGGCGCTTCAGGACACGATCACGGCGAAGCGCGACGCCCTGTCGGTCCTCGAGGCGCGTGCCGCGCGCCTCGTCGCGGCGCAGGGTCAGGGCGATGCCGCGCGCACACGCGCCGAGGTCGACGTGGTCGCCGAGCTCGCCGACGAGCAGGCGCGCGCGAGCCAGGAGCTGCTCGACGTCGTCGCCAAGCTGGTCCCGAATGCGGTCGCCGGTCAACTCACCTGGACCTGGCCGGCGGCGGGTGCGCTGAGCCAATCCTTCGGCCCGAGCGCCTTGACGCTCGAACCGCCCCTGACCTATCGCGGCGTCACCTATCCGCACTTCCACCCGGCAATCGACATCGCCGCGCCGCTGTTCACGCCCGTCGTCGCCGCCGGCGCAGGCCGTGTCTCCTTCGTCGGACACTTCTCCGACGGCGCGATGCTCGTCCTGATCTCGCACGGGGACGGCTTCGTGACGATGTACGCCCACCTCGACGACGGCTTCCGTCCGCCGACCGTCCACGTCGGCGATAGCGTCGCGGCGGGGCAGGTGATCGGCACGATCGGACTCACCGGCATCACCACCGGACCGCACCTGCACTTCGAAGTGCTGCAGGGTGCGGTGCCTGTGGATCCGCTGACGGTGCTGCCGCCGCGCTAGGCGGCGTCGAGGCCCATCGCGAACGTCGCCAGCACGTCGGAGGAAATGCCGTTGGCGAGCTTGTAGCGCACGACGTTGCCGCGCCGCATGGACACGACCACGCCGGAGTCGCGAAGCACCCGGAGGTGCTGGCTCGTCGCCGAGGCGCTCCGACCGATGACGATCGCCAGATCGCCCGCGGCCAGCTCCGATTGCGCCAGCGCGCGCAAGATCTTCACACGCACCGGCGAACAGACCGATTCGAGTTTCTTCGCGATCCGCTCTTCGCCTGCCGGATCCGGCATCGCCTGCGCCGCGGCTTCGACGCCGCGCGGATCGAGCGCACCGTTCTTTCCCATAGCGATCGTGAATAGATGCGATTTGCATGCCAGTTCGGGCGGCGATTAAAGCGAGGCGCAATTCGGCAAAGATGCGAGCGAGCGACGGCCGTCTTAGGCTGCGCGCGCGATGCGACTCTCGACACGCCTCCTGCGTTGGTATTCGCGATCCGGACGCGCCCTTCCGTGGCGCGAGACACGTGATCCGTACGCAATCCTCGTCTCCGAGGTGATGCTGCAGCAGACGCAGGTCTCGCGCGTAATCCCGGCCTACGGGCGTTTCTTGCGCAAGTTTCCGACCCTCGCGGCGCTTACCCGCGCACCGCTCGGCGATGTCCTGCGCGCCTGGTCCGGACTCGGCTACAACCGGCGCGCTCGAGACCTCCATCGCATCGCCCGGGCGAACCCGCTCGGACTGCCGAGGTCCGTTTCGCATCTGGACTCGCTTCCCGGCGTCGGGGCGTACACCGCGGCAGCCGTCGCGTGTTTTGCCTATGGCGAGCGCGTCGCGTTCGCTGACACGAACATCCGCCGCGTACTCGGACGCGTCTTGCTCGGCCGCGTCGCGACCGCCGCGGAGGCCGTCTCGCTCGATGAGGCCGAGCTGCCGCGGGAAGCCGCTGACCGCTGGCACCACGCGGTCATGGATATCGGCGCCCGCTACTGTGCCGCTCGCGATCCGCACTGCCGCGAATGCCCGTTGCTGTCCGTCTGCCGGGCCAAAGGAGCCGGCCCAGCCGTCGTGGGCCGACGCCAGACGGCGTATCGAACAAGCGACCGGCGCGTCCGCGGCCGGATCGTCGCCGCCCTCCGCGGCCGCGGCGCGTCGTTCTCGGCACGCGACCTGACGCGGCGGATCGCCGACGACCGCGCCCCGGCGCTGGCCGAGCGCCTCCGCGCCGAAGGACTCCTGGTCAGGGCCGGTCGCCGTTACCGGCTGCCGTGAGGCTGCCGCGTCACCCCGATCCGTCTTATGACAGACAGGGTGAAGGCGCCGGGTCCGTGATCGAGGCGCTCTACGCGGAGTGCGCCGAGCGCCTGTACCGGTTCGCGATGGCCAGGACCCGCGACGCGGCGTTGGCGGAGGACGTAGTGAGCGAGACGTTCCTGCGGGCCGTCCGCGAGGCGAACCGTCTTCCGGCGGCTCCGCCCGCGCGGATCGCTTGGCTGTACCGCACCGCCGGCAACCTGATCGTCGACGACTTCCGCCGGCGCCGGCGCGAGGACGAGCACGCCCGGCTGATCGCCACCCTCGATCCGCCCGGACCCGACGAGCGGACGCACGCCGAGCTGTGGCTCGCTGTCGAACGTCTGCCGGAGACGCAGCGGACCGCGGTCCTGCTGCGGTACGTGCAAGGCATGAAGGTGACGGACGTCGCCGAGGCGATCGGGCGGTCCGAGGGCGCCGTGAAGCAGCTGCTACTTCGGGCGCTGCGTACGCTACGAGACAGAGTGGACCAGTGAGCGAACACGATTTCGACGAGCTCCGCGGCGAGCGGGATGCCGACGCTCTGTCCGGCCTCGCAGCCGCGCTGGACGTCTCGCGCGAGCGAGGCCCGCGCGCCGAGTTCCTGGCGCGGCTGCGCGGCGACATCGAGCGCGAGATCCACACTCGTCGGACGCGGTCACGTACGCTGCCGTCCCTCCGCGGTGCGGTGCCCGCCGCCATCGCCGGGGTTCTCGCCGTCGTCGCCGCGATCAGCTACCCGCCGAGCTTGCCGACCGGGATCGATCGCGGCCTGCTCGTGGCATCCGCGTCGAGCTTTGTCGCCTATGACCCGGCCACCCTTCAGGAGCGCGCTCGCGTCTCGGTCGGCGCGCCAAAACCGTGGGCGATGCTCACACCCGACGGCAACACGCTGGTCCTGACGTTCGAACAGTTCACGCGCGTGATGCGCGTCTTGGACATCCGCAAACCGGCTGAGTTCCGGAACGTCGTCGGCCTTCAGAGCCCATATCAGTTCGCGCTCTCGAAAGACGGCTCGCGCGCGTACGTTCGCGACGGCTCCGCGGTACGGATCGTCGACGTTGAGAAGGCGGCGGTGATCGGCGCCATCCCGACCCCCGGCGTCGAGGACTCGCCGGTGTACCTGGCGCCCGACGACCGGCGTCTGTTCCAATTCACGCCCGACGGTCAGCTCATCGTGTTCGACGTCGAGGACGGCAAAGAGATGCGGCGCGTGAAGGTGGATCTGACCGATACGCCCGGCCTCTCGGCCAGCGCGCGGCTGGTGTTCTCCCGGGACGGCTCCCGCGTGTACGCGGTCGGGAGCGAGGGCTCTCCCACGGGTCACGTCGGCGTCCTCGTGCTTGACACCAATACCCTCGCCGTCATCGCCAACAAGAGCCTCGATCCGAACAGCGGGCCGTCGCTCTCGCACGAGTTTGATCCGCTGGCCGACCTCGATCGCGCCATCGCCTCGCTCGGGTTCGTGGCCGAGGCCAAGGAGTTCGGCACCGTCACCCAGATCGCGCTGTCGCCGGACGGCCGCACGCTCTACGCCGCGCGCGGCGCTGCCGGGAACGGGATCCTGCTCATCGACACGCAGCGACTCGAGGTCGTCGGCCGGATGCAGTCGACACGTACGATCTTCGCGCTGCAGCTGTCGCCCGACGGCAGCCGCGTCTTCGCCGTCGCTTCCCCGACGGGCGTGCTCGGGTCGGCCCAGCTCCTTGCCGTCGACGCCCGCTCGTACGGCCTCGCCGCTACCGCTTCGATACGTGGCGCGTCCGCGGATGAGACGGCCCTTCTGTACAAGCCCTAGGGGGCACGGACTGGGGGTTTCCGCGGCGCTCTCGCATTGATACGGTCACCCCTCGGTGGAAACCCCCAAGGCTGCGAGCCTTCCTAACGCCCGCGAAGCCGCGCTCGTTAGCCCCACCGAGGATGCCGCGCTCGCACAGCGGGCGCGTGACGGCGATCCGCAGGCTTTCGCGGCCCTCTACGACCGGTATTTCGAGTTGGTCTACCGGTACGTGTACTACCGAGTGAGAGAGGTCGAGGAGGCTGAGGACGTGACGAGCGAAGTCTTCTTCCGAGCGCTCCGCGCGATGCCTCGGTACGAGCCGCGCCAGCCGTTCCTCGCCTGGCTCTACCGCATCGCCCGAAACGCCGTCATCGACCGCGCCCGTGCCGCCCGACCCCGCGTCTCCTTCGAGGACGCCTTGGCCCACCCGGACGCCGGCGACCACGTCGTCGACCCGGACGCGCGGATCCTCGCCACCGACCGCCGCGCCCGCCTCAAGACCGCCCTTGGCACACTCACCGCCGAACAGCAGGAGGTCGTCATCCTCCGGTTCGTCGAGGGGCTTTCGGCGGAAGAGGTCGGCAAGATCATGGGCAAGCGCCCCGGCACCGTGCGCGGGCTCCAATTCCGCGCGCTGCAGGCGCTGAAGAAGACCATCACCGCCGAGGATCTCCGATGACGCCGCACGAAGAGCTCAGCGACATCATCGCGACGGTCGAGGCCCCGCGGCCTCGCAAGCGATTCCGCACTGACCTCCGTCGCGCGCTCCTCGCGACCGCTGCCAGCGAGTGGACCGCGACCACAGCCGAACCGGCCACGCGCCGCTGGTGGTTCGCGCTGCCGACCACCGCCGCGCCGCGCTACGCGCTCGCGTTCGCAGTGGTGATGCTGGCCATCTTCAGTGCCAGCGGAGTCGCCGCGGCATCGAGCCTTCCAGGCGACGTGACGTATTCGCTGAAATTGGCGTACGAGCAGGTCGAGCTGGCCCTGGCGTCGGACGACGCGGTCAAGGTCGAGGTGCTCGCGCATCAGGCCGATCGCCGTCTGGACGAGCTGAACAGGGTCTCGAACACTCGGCCGGAGCAGGCGCCGACCGCCAGCGCCGCGTACCTCGAGACGGTGGCGAGGTTCGAAGCCGCCGTGGTCGCACTCAAGGGCGCGGCTCCAGCGGACAAGGAAGAGGCGGCCGTCGACGTCGCCGTCACCGCCGCCGAGAAGCACATCGCCATCCTCGAGCAGCTCAAGGCCCGCCACGACACGCCCGGCATCGACAACGCCCTGCAGCAGGCTCGGGACCTGGAGCAGACGGCCAAGGACAAGAAGAAGGACGACGAGGACCGCAAACAACAGGACCACTCGTCCACGCCGGGCCAGCAGCAGCGCGCGACGCCCGCACCGCGCCTCACACCGAGACCGCTCGGCACGCCGCGGCCCGAGGACAGCCGGGACTAGGCGCCCCTAGCCGGCGCTCTTCTCCGCTCGCGTCTTCACCAAGTACGGCCACCGCGAGCGGACCGCCGCCGCGATGCCCGCGGCATCCAGACCGTAGTGCGCGCGCCAGAGCTTCTGGGCGCCGTGATCCACGAACTCATCCGGCACGCCGAGCATCGCCAGCTCGACGGCGGCGGTGCGCTCGTGGAACAGCTCGGCCAGCGCCGATCCGAAGCCGCCGGCGACAGCGTGCTCCTCGACCGTCGCGATCCGCGGCGTCCGCGCCGCGAGACCCAAGAACAGATCCTCGTCCAGCGGTTTGACGAAGCGCGCGTTCACGACCGTGGCGTCGATGCCGCTCTCGGCAAGCTCCGCCGCCGCGGCCAGCGCCTCACCGGCGACGGTGCCGTAAGCCGCGATGACCAGATCCGTCCCCTCGCGCAGCAGCTCGGCTTCACCGATCCGTAGCTCCACCAGCGGTCCGGATACATCGGCGCCGACACCGCTGCCGCGCGGGTATCGCAGCCCGATCGGACCGCGGTTGGCTCGGGCATGTGACACGGCGGTGTGCAGCATGTGCCGCAGCTCGCCCTCGTCCTTCGGCGCCATCAGCGTCATGCCCGGCAGCGGGCGCAGGTACGAGATGTCGAAGAGGCCTTGGTGCGTGCGGCCATCATCGCCGACGATCCCGGCGCGGTCCATCGCCAGCACGACCGGCAGATGTTGCACCGCGACGTCATGTACGACCTGATCGAAGCCCCGCTGCAGGAATGTGGAGTAGATCGCGACGATGGGGATGACGCCCTGTGTCGCTAGCCCCGCCGCGAAAGTGACGGCATGCTGCTCGGAGATCCCGACATCGAACACCCGACCGGGGAACTCGTTGAACAACGGCGTAAGCCCGGTGCCATCGGGCATGGCCGCGGTGACCGCGACCACGCGTTCATCGGCGCGCATCAGCTCTCGCACGGTGTCGGCGAAGACCCTCGTGTACGTCGGCGTCGACGGCGGCTTCGAGCCCGCCGGTGAGACGCCATGCCATTTCACGTTGTCATCCTCGGCCGGCCCGTACCCATGGCCCTTCTGCGTGTGGACGTGCACCAGCACCGGTCCGTTTTGGAAGTCGCGGGCCTTGCGCAGCAGCGATTCGGTGGCCTCGAGGTCGTGTCCGTCGACGGGGCCGAAGTAGGTGAAGCCGAACTGCTCGAACAGCAGGTTCGGCATGAGCAGGGCCTTGAGGCTGGTGATGAACCGGCGGCGGGCCTCCTCGGCGAGATCGCCCGCGGGCATGTGCTCGATGAGCTGATCCGACAGGTGCTTGAAGCTGCGGTACGGGCGCGCCGTGCGGAGCGCCTCGAGCATTCGCGATACCGCGCCGACGTTGGGCGCGATGGACATGCCGTTGTCGTTCAGCACCACGATCAGTCGGGTCCGTTTGTGGCCGACGTCGTTGAGCGCCTCCATGGCCATTCCGGCCGTGAGGGCGCCGTCGCCGATGATCGCGACGACGTGTTGCCGCTCGTGGCGCAGGTCACGCGCCACCGCCATCCCCTGTGCCGCCGAGATCGACGTGCCGGCGTGGCCGGCCCCGAAAACGTCGTGCTCGGACTCGGTCCGTACGAGGAAACCAGACACGCCGTTGAACTGACGCATGGTGTCGAAGCGGTCGCGCCGTCCGGTCAGCAGCTTGTGGATGTACCCCTGGTGCCCGGTGTCCCACACCAGCTTGTCGCGAGGCGAATCGAACACGCGGTGCAGGGCCAGCGTCAGCTCGACGACGCCGAGGCTCGACGAGATATGCCCACCCGTCGTGCTGATGGTGTCCACCAGGTACGTTCGTAGCTCCGCGGCCAGCTGCTTCAGCTCCTCAGCGGAGAGTGCTTTCAGATCCGCGGGCGAGTCGATGCGGTCCAGCAACGTCATCGCGGTTCATAGTACGGACGCATGAACGCGATCGTCCGTTCCACCCTCGTCGCGATCGCGATCATCGGCGCGATCGTTGCGCTCGCCGCGATCGGTTGGCCGGCGTCCGATTACCGCAACAACGACTTCTTCCAGTTCTGGGCCGGACCGCATGCGCTCTTCGAGGGCGCCTCGCCCTATGACCTCGGGTGGTCCACGGCGTTCCACGCCCGGTACGGCAGCCAAGCGCTTCATCAACCGAACCTGCCGGCCGGTTTCACCACCGCTTATCCGCTCTGGACCTTCGTGCTGCTGTCGCCCCTGGCGGCGCTGCCGTTCGAGCTCGCGGCGCCACTGTGGTTCGTCCTGCAGGCGGCGGCTATCGCGCTCGCGCTGACGCTGCTCGCGCGTCACGTCCTCGTCACCGAGCGACGGCGCGATGCGGCGCTTCTGGCCGGACTCGCAGTGTCGTTCCAGCCGACCTGGCTCGCGCTCATCGGCGGGAACATAACCGCGCTGCTGTTCGCGCTGCTCACCGCGGCCGCCACCGTGGCGTGGAGCGGACGCGAGCGACTGACCGGCGCGCTCCTGGGGCTGCTGATCGTGAAGCCGCAGGCATTCGCGTTGGTGTTCGTGGCCTTCTTCATCGCCTCCCGGGATCGACGGCGGCTCGTCCAGGGTTGGCTCGTGATCGTGATGCCGCTCGTCGCGATCTCGTTCGCGCTGCGCCCCGGCTGGTCGGCGGAGTGGCTGGCCATCGCCACGAGCCTGCAGTCCTCGGCCGTGAGCAACGCCACCGCCTGGACGTTCGATCGCGCCGTGGCGACGATCCCGCCGACCGTGCTCGTCGCCACCGCGACGGGCGCGCTGCTGGTGTGGTGGCGGGTCCGCCGGCCCGATCCGATTCTCCTGCTGGCGGCTACGGTGCCGGTCTCGCTCTTCGTCGCGCAACGCGGCTGGTCGTACGACCAGCTGCACCTGCTGCTGCCGGTCGCGGTCGTCCTCGAGGTCATCGCCGCATCGCGCGCGCGCCTGCCGTGGCTCGGCGCAGTCGCGGTCATCACCACGGCGGTGCCGTGGCTGCTGTACGCCTTCGCGTTCCAGCAGGGTGGGGAATTCTGGTCTGCGATCACGCCGCTCCTCTTCTTCTGCCTGGTCGTGGGCGCCGATGCGGCCGTTCGCGTTCGCGACCGCGTCATGCAAACCTCAGTTGCGTGAACGACCTCGGCGGCCAAGTCGTGGTCATCACCGGAGCGACCGGACACTTGGGGCACGCCGTTGTCGCAGCGTTCCTTGAGGGCGGGGCACACGTCGCCGCTCCGCACCGGGACGGGTCTGGGGTCGAGGAGATACGCCAGGCCTTCGCCGGCGCCGGCGAGCGGCTGTGGCTCGAAGCCGCCGACCTCGGCGACGAGACGTCGATGGCGCGCTTCGCCGAATCCGTCGTGCGTCGCTT
Organism: Chloroflexota bacterium; assembly: GCA_005881435.1. GTDB lineage: Bacteria > Chloroflexota > Limnocylindria > P2-11E > CF-107 > CF-107. The sequence continues at coordinate 46,400 of VBHP01000091.1, forward strand.
CGGACGCATCGACGCGCTGGCCGCGCTGGCAGGTGGCTTCGCCGCCGGCCCGGTCGCGGACACGAATGTGGAGGCGATCCGCGCGCTGTTCGAGCAGAACGTCGTGACGGCATACACCACGATCCGTGCGGTGCTGCCGCACATGCGGGCGCGCGCATATGGTCGGATCGTCTGCGTCGCCGCGCGACCCGCGCTGCATGGCGCGAAGAACACCGCCGGTTACGCCATCGCCAAGGCCGGTGTAGTCCGGCTGATGGAATCACTCGCCGACGAGGTCAAGGACGAAGGCATCACCGTGAACGCGGTGCTCCCAAGCACCATCGATCACCCGGTGAATCGGGCCAACATGCCGAAGGCCGATCCGAAGAAATGGGTCTCGCCGGGGGAGCTGGCCGCGGTGATCCTGTTCCTGTCCTCGCCGCGGGCGAGCGGCGTGACCGGCGCGGCGATCCCAGTCTTCGGTCGGGTCTAACCCGTCGCGAGCGTGCGCCTCCCAAACGGATCGTGACGGCGATCGCGACGATCCAGGTGATGACCCGCGTAGAGGAGCGACGCGGCGCCCGTGGATCCGACCGCCGCAGCCACAAACGACCCGACGTTCACCGGGGCGGACGAAGACTGGTGCTCGCTTCGCCGGTCACGCTTACAGTGCGGCCTCGAGATCGATGGGGGTGAGAACGATGAAGGTCGGCGCGAACGGCTATGTGCTGGCAAAGGGCGAAGGCGAAGGCATCTGGTTCCTGAACAATCTGATGACCGTGAAGGCGGGCGGCGACGACACCGGGAACGCATTCACGCTGATCGAATCGCTGGCACCGGCCGGTTTCGGGCCGCCGCCACATGTCCATCACGCCGAAGACGAGGCCTTCTACGTCCTCGACGGTGAAGCCACCATCACCTGCGGAGACAGGACCTGGAGCGCGACTCCCGGCTCCTTTGCGTTCCTTCCCCGCGATATCCCGCACAGCTTCAAGGCATCCGAGGCCGGACCGCTGAAAATGCTGCAGCTCACATTGCCCGCGCAGTTCGAGCGTTTCGCGGCCGAAGTGGGCGAGGCTGCCCGGGCCAGGACGTTGCCCGAGCCGACCGATCCAGACGTGCCGAAGCTGCTCGCTGCCTCCGCGAGGTACGACATCGAGATCCTGCCGCCGCGCTGATCCCGGCCTTCGTAAGAAATGATCGCGTTGACAGATATTATCAACGCGACGTAGAGTATCTCGCGTGACCGCCGATAGCGAGATCCAGGAGCTGGTCCGGCAGCTGCGCGGACTCTCCACGGCCTCGTCGCCGGAGGGTTGGGCCGCCCTCGATCTCACGTTCCCTCAGCTTCGCGCGTTGTTCGTGCTCCGCAGACGGCAGCCCCTGCGCGTCAGCGACCTCGGCGACGCCGTCGGCATGAGCCTCGCCAGCGCATCGGCGCTCAGCGAACGGCTGGCGCGGCTTGGGTACGTCGCGCGCGACCGCGATGCGGCGGATCGGCGCACGGTGCTGCTACGGCTCACGGCGAAGGCCGAACGCGTGCTCGCCGAGCAGGAGCGGCGCTCGACCGAGCGGCTGCGCCGCGCGCTCGCGCAGATGACGCCCCAGGAGCGGGCAGCGGTCGCGACTTCGTTGCGAGCATTCCTCCGCGTCGGCGCCCTGCGCAATCCGCCGACGCCGCAGCGCGTCGAGGCGCACGCCTGATGCTGATCCGACTGCTTCGCCGCGCGCTGCCGCCCTACCGCCGTGAGGTCGCCTTCGTCACGGTGCTCCTGCTCGCGCAATCGATCGGCAACTTGTACCTGCCGAACCTCAACGCCGACATCATCAACAACGGTGTCGCCAAGGGCGACACCGACTACATCTGGCGGACCGGCGGCGTCATGCTCGTCATCACGCTGATGCTCGGCGTGCTCGCCGTGATCGGCGTGTACTTCGCTTCGCGCGCCTCGATGGGTGTCGGCCGCGACCTGCGCGCGGCCATCTTCACACGAGTGCAGGCATTCTCGGCGCGGGAGATGCAACAGTTCGGGACCGCGTCGCTGATCACCCGCAACACCAACGACGTCCAACAGGTGCAGCTCTTCTTGCAGATCGCCCTGACGATCCTCGTCTCGGCTCCGATCCTGGCCGTCGGCGGCGTGATTATGGCGGTGCGGGAGGACGCGACGCTGTCGTGGCTCATCGTCGTGGTTGTCCCACTCATGGCCGCGGTCATCGCCATCCTGTTGCTCAGGGCCGTGCCGCTGTTCCGTCAGATGCAGGTCAAGATCGACACGATCACCCAGATCCTGCGCGAACAGATCACCGGCGCCCGCGTCGTGCGCGCGTTCATCCGCACCCGTTCGGAACAGCAGCGGTTCGAGACCGCGAACGCCGACCTCACCGATACCGCCCTGCGGGTGAACCGCATCTTCGCGATCGCGTTCCCGAGCCTGCTCGGGATCATGAACCTGAGCACGGTCGCCATCCTGTGGTTCGGTGGCCACCTCGTCGACAGCGGCGACATGCCCATCGGCAACCTGACCGCGTTCCTGATGTACATCATGCAGATCCTCTTCGCGGTCATTACGGCGGTGTTCATGGTCATCCTCGTGCCGCGCGCCGAGGCCAGCGCGCAGCGCATCGACGCGGTCCTCCGCACCGTGCCGGCGATAGCCGACCCGCCGGCACCGATCGCGCCGGTGCGGGCGACGGGCCTGGTGGAGTTCCGCGACGTGACGTTCGCCTATCCACGCAGCGAACGTCCGGTGCTTCATGACCTCTCGTTCACGCTGCGGCCCGGCCAGACGACCGGGATCATCGGCGGCACCGGCTCGGGCAAATCCACCCTGCTGAACCTCATCACTCGCGGGTTCGACGTGACCGCCGGCGCCGTGCTCGTGGACGGGGTTGACGTGCGCCAGCAATCGCTGGACGGCCTGTGGAGCCACTTCGGGCTGGTGCCGCAGACCGCGTACCTATTCAAAGGCACGGTCGCGGAGAACCTCCGTTTCGGCAACGAGGCCGCTAGCGACGCCGAGCTGTGGCGCGCACTCGAGGTCGCGCAGGCCAGCGACTTCGTCGTCGCGATGCCTGGGCAGCTCGACGCGCCGATCGACCAGGGCGGCACAAACGTCTCCGGCGGACAGCGTCAACGTCTGGCGATCGCGCGGGCACTGGTGCGACGTCCAGCGATCTACCTGTTCGACGACTGCTTCTCCGCGCTCGACGCGGCGACCGACTCGCGATTGCGCAGCGCGCTGCGGTCGGAGACGGCCGACGCGACCGTGGTCATCGTCTCGCAGCGCGTGAGCACGATCCTGCGTGCGGACCACATCATCGTCCTGGACCAGGGCCGGATAGTCGGCAGCGGCACGCACGACGCGCTCATGTCCCGCAGCTCCGAATACCGCGAGATCGTCGAATCGCAGCTCGGCGAGGCCGCGGCATGATGATGGGACGCCCAGCCGGTCGCGGCGGAAGGCCGGGCGGTCCGGGCGGCGGCTTCATGGGTCTGGGCATGCCACCGGAGCGCTCCAAAGACTTCCGCGGCACGCTGCGCCAACTCCTCGCGCGCCTCCGCCAGGAGCGGGCCACCATCGCCGTCGTCGCGTTGCTGGGATCGGCGAGCGTCGCGTTCAGCGTCGTCGGCCCGAAGATCATCGGCAACGCCACCAACGTCATCTTCGACGGCGTCATCGGCAAGATGCTGCCGGCCGGGATGTCCAAAGCCCAGGCCGTCGAGGGGCTGCGCGCGCGTGGTCAACAACAGCTCGCCGACATGCTCTCGGGGACCAACATCGTGCCCGGCGTGGGCATCGACTTCACCGAGTTGGCGCAGATCCTCGCCGTCGCGGTGGGGGTGTACGTGCTCGCCGCGGTCCTCGGCTGGCTGCAGGCGTACCTCATGGCCGGGGTCGCCCAGCGGACGGTGTATGGGATGCGTCGCGACGTCGAGACCAAGCTGGCGCGGCTACCGCTGCGCTATTTCGACAGCCACGCCCACGGCGATCTGTTGAGCCGCGTGACCAACGACGTCGACAACATCGGCACCACGCTGCAGCAGGGTCTGAGTCAGTTGCTCACGTCGGTGCTCACGGTCATCGGCGTGCTCGGCATGATGCTCTGGATCAGCCCGCTCCTCGCATTGATCTCGATCCTGGTGATTCCGCTCTCCCTTGTGGTCACGGTGCTGATCGCGGGACGTTCGCAGCGGCAATTCGTCGCGCAATGGGCTCGCACGGGCGCGCTGAACGCGCACGTCGAGCAGATGCACACCGGGCACGCCCTAGTGCAGGTGTTCGGTCGACGTCGCAGCGCGATCGAGCAGTTCGAGCAACAGAACCAGGGCCTGTACGAGGCGAGCTTCCGCGCGCAGTTCCTCTCCGGGATCATCCAGCCGGCGATGCAGTTCCTATCGAACCTCAACTATGTCGGCGTCGCCGTCATCGGCGGGTATCGCGTCGCCTCCGGCACGATGACCCTCGGCGACGTCCAGGCCTTCATCGCGTACTCCCGCCAGTTCACCATGCCGATCACCCAGATCGCGGCGCAGGCCAACCTCCTGCAGTCCGGACTCGCGTCCGCGGAGCGCGTCTTCGAATTCCTGGCCGCGCCCGAGGAGCTTCCGGACCGCGTCGGCGGTCGCGCGCTGTCGGCGCCGGCGAGCCGGGTCACGTTCGACCGCGTGTCCTTCCGCTATCAGCCCGAGAAGCCGCTCATCGAGGACTTCAGCCTCGATGTTTCGCCGGGAGAGACGGTCGCGATCGTTGGCCCGACGGGCGCCGGCAAGACGACCATCGTCAATCTGCTCATGCGCTTCTACGAGATCGACGGCGGCTCGATCCGCCTCGACGGCGTCGATACGCGCGAGCTGCCACGCGACGTCGTCCGGCGCACCTTTGGCATGGTCTTGCAGGACACCTGGCTGTTCGCCGGGACGATCCGCGACAACATCGCTTACGGCAAGGAAGGCGCGACGATGGGCGAAATCGTGGCCGCGGCGACGGCGGCGCACGTCGACCAGTTCGTCCGCACGTTGCCCGACGGTTACGACACCGTGCTCGACGAGGATGCCTCGAACATTTCCGCCGGGCAGAAGCAGTTGCTCACGATCGCTCGCGCATTCCTCGCGAATCCGAGCGTGCTGATCTTGGACGAGGCCACCAGCAGCGTGGACACCCGGACCGAAGTCCTCATCCAGCAGGCCATGGCGCGTCTGCGCCACGGTCGCACCGGTTTCGTCATCGCCCACCGTCTCTCGACCATCCGCAACGCCGACACCATCGTCGTCATGGACGAAGGCCGGATCGTCGAGCAGGGGACACACGCGGACCTGTTGCGCCGGCGCGGTTTCTACTACGAGCTCTACCGCAGCCAGTTCGACGAGTCCGTCGGCGCCGAAGCCGTGGCGTCCTAAACTCGGCTCGCTCAGACGATCGCAGGCTCCTCGATAGCGGCAACGCGAGGTTCAGAAATTCCGGGCTGCTGACGTTCGGCGCGCCCGAACAGGAATAGCGTCGGCAGCAGGAGCACAGCGGTCGACGCGATCGCGGCCGGGATGCCGCGACTGCGTCCGACCAGACCCACGATGGGACCGCCGACGATCTGGCCGCCGGCGTTACAGACGCTCGCGGCGGAGATGACCGTGGCGCGGACGGCGGGATCGATGTTGCGCGTGAGCCAGGCGGTGTAGACCGGCCCGAATCCGGCCGCGAGCGACGGCCCCCATCTACCGATGAGCGAAATCCCGAAGTTCGGCGCGAATGCGAACACGACGCGGCCGGCGATGACCAGCGCCTCCGAGGCGAAAAGAAAACGCGTCGCGCCTCCATGCGTGCTCGTATTGCCGCGTCGTCGCACGAGCTCCATGACGGCGATGCCGAGCAGCATGCTGCCGGCGTTGACGATCGCGAACCACGCCACCGGATCGCCGCCGAAGAGGGCGGGGAATCCGATGTCGTTCAACAGGTGCGCTTCCCAGAGTCGGTCATAGCCCTCGCTCGCGGCGCCGAAGCACAGCTCCAGCGCCAGGATCGTGAGTAGGAGCGGACGTCTGCGCACGACCCGCGCGCCGTCTCTTGCGGTCGCGGCGAGCGCGGACCACGAGCGGCGCTGAACGGGGTCCCGAAACGGGCGCTCGCGCATGGCGAACGCCAGCAGGAACCCGGTGGCGATGCCGATGGCGCCGCAGAGGAGCACCGGCAACGTCAGCGCCACCGCTGCGAGCGGGACGCTCGCGACCAGCCCAGCCAGGAACGAGGCATTGCCGATCTGTCCGGCGCGGAGAAACACCGGTGCGGCTTGGTCGTCGCCGACCTCGCTCGCGAGCCAGGCTTCCGGCGCGCCACTGGCGAACGCCTCGCCAAGGCCACGCAGCGCTTCGAACAGCAGGATCACGCCGAAGATCGGGAGCGAGGCCTGCCCGACCCACGACACGCCGATGACGAACGCGCCGGCGACGACCGAGACCTTGCGCCCGATGGTGTCGGCGACGACGCCGGTGGGGATCTCGAACAGGAAGTACGACGACTCCAACACGGTCCCGACGATCACGAGCTGCAGCGCGTCGAGATGCGCCTGTCGCACGTAGTAGATCGCCAGAACGTTGATGGCGAGGCCCGCGCCGAAAGAGTTCAGCGCTTCGCGCAACAAATACAGCCGTGTAGATAGCCAGCGTCCGGACATGTGAACTCCTCATGCAGATTGATGAGTCGGCGGAGAGGAGCGACCCGCCGAAAGACGCGAGCTGCTAGAGCTGCGTGCCGACGGGGCGCTTCGTGATGCTGGCTGTCACTTTCGGCGCCCTCCTTGTGTTGTGGTGTCGCGACTCTAACACCGCACGTCCCCCGCGCGGGTGTCGGAGTGGCATGCTCGCTCGGCCAGACTCCGATCGAGCCGTGACCGAGCAGCAGCGCGTCCGTTTCAACTTCCGTCTCGACCTGGCCTGCGGCGCACTCGGAGCGACGTTCTTCGCCGGATCGTTCATGCCGGTGCTCGTTCGCCGCATGGGCGGCAGCGAGCTCGAGGTCGCTCTGATCCTCGCCTCCGGTCCGATCGGTCACATCATCGCGCCGCTGCCGGGCTACATCTACAACCGTTTCCCGCCGGCCAAGGTCCTCGCCAGCGTCGGCATCGCCGCGAGGGTCGTCTTCGTGATCGGGCTGCTGCTAGCCACGAGCGCGATCTCGCTGTCATTGGCGTGGGTCGCCTTCAACATCGTCGCGCTTTCGTCGATCGCATCCTCGACCGTGCTGGTGCAGCGCATCTATCCCGACGAGCAGCGCGGTCAGGCCATGGCGCGGGTGCGCATGTTCGCGAATCTGGTGGGCATGGGCTCGGTGATCGCGGGGGGCGCCCTGCTGGAGATCGCCGACGTCCGTAGCGTGCTCGGAGCGTCGGCACTGATCTCGTTCGCCGCGCCGCTCTTTCTCATGTTCATGCGTTACGAGATCGATCGCGATCGCCGGCCGATGCCGTCTCCGATCCGCCTCGGCTCAGTGGCCCTGCAAGACACGGCGTTCCGCCGCTACCTCGTGGCCACGACGTTCATCGGGTTCGGCAACGCGATGGGCGGGACGGCGTACCCGATCATGCTGGTGGACAAGTTCGACGCGCCGACGGTGCTGGTCGGTGTCATCGCCGCGGTCCAGTCCGCCGCGACGATCGCGGGCTACCACTTCTGGGGCCGCCGCATCGATCGCGGCTCGACCGTCGCACTCCTCCGCGGCAACGCCTTGCTGATGCTGCTGCTCCCCTTGACCTACCTGCTCGCGCCAAGCGCTCCGTACCTGCTGATCGGCGCGGTCGTCGCTGGCGTGACGAACGCGATGGCGGATCTTGCGTTCTTCACCAGCATGATCGAGCTCGCCGGCAATCGCGCCGGGTTCTACATGGCCGCGCAGTCATTCGTCCTCGGCGTTCGGGCCACGCTCGCGCCGTTCGTCGCATCGGCCCTCCTGATCACCGTCGGCGCGCCGGTCACGCTCATCGCCGTGATCGTCTGCATCGCCTGCGGCGCCTTCCTGGTGCGAGGCATCCGCCCCGCCGCGCGGACCGAGGCGCTTCGCGTTCCGGCCGAGGCGTTCGCCGACTAGCCCGTCGGCAGCCCCGCCGCCGCAAGCGCCGCGTCGATCGCATCAGCCCATTCGATGCGTCCGCGGAGAAATGCAGGCGATCGTTCGCGAACATGCCTCGTTCGGTGTTGCTGCGTGACAGTGGCACGATGTCGAAGAACCGCGCGCCGACGCGCTCGGCCTCTTCGCGCGCGACCGCGGCGAACGCGTCCACCACTCGCGCGACACGCGCCGGGTCGCCGAAGCGTGCGGCCTGCGGCGCACCGGACCAGTCCGGCGCCGACACCACGATGAGCCTGCGCGTTTCGACGCCGTCGGTGCGCAGGCTGGCCAGGATCGCACGAAGGCGCGAACGAAATGTCTCGGCATCCCGACCGACGACGATGTCGTTCGCACCGATGAGCAGAGAGGTCAGCGTCGCGCCGAACGCCGAGACACGCGAGAGCTCTTCGCGGATCAGATCGTCGGTGGTGTAGCCGTTGACAGCG